>CALHBQ010000495.1 GCA_937930815.1 uncultured Saprospiraceae bacterium
TACCAATGGGAAATGGATAGAGGAAACGGTTGGATGGAGTTAGTTACAAATGCTGACAGCTTCTTCAACGGTGTTCGTACGGATACATTGAGTGTATCTGATATCAACTCTGATACCTTAAATGGTGCTCAATTTAGAGTACGTATCTGGACTGCAACTTGTAATTCAATCTGGACGAATCCTGCTACTTTGACTATTGAAGGACCTATCTCTTTCACTGATATGCCAAATGATACAATCGTTTGTTCAGGAGAGTCTGCTTCATTCGATATCACGGCTGACAATGGAACTGGTGGTTCAATTAATTATCAGTGGCAAGTAAGTACAGACGGTGTAGCCTGGACAGATTTGACCAATGCTGCTCCATACAGTGATGTTAATACACGTAAATTACAGATTTCAGATGTAGCTGGATTGTATGAAAGAAAGTACAGATGTGCTATCTCAACCACTTCATGTGATGTTAAATACTCAGACCCAGCAAGATTGACAGTAGAAGGGCCATTAACTTTTGACCCATTAGAAGGACAAGTTGCTTGTCGTAATGAAGCATACTTCTTCCAAGTTGGTGTTACCAACGGAGGTTCAGGTGTAATGACTTACCAATGGGAGGTATTGGATGTAGCTTCTAATATGTGGTCAGATGTGAATGAGGATACATGGGTTCACGGTACAGGTACAACTTTATTACAATTGGATTCTATGGATATCATGCAGACGCGTGGTGACACAGTATTCCGTTTGAGAGTAAACTTGCCAACTTGTTCACCATTCTACTCAGACACAGCATTGTTACACATTGTATCTGATACATTAGGATTCTGTGATTTTGACCTTGATGGTGAAATCAACGATATCGATATCGATGATGATAATGATGGATTGGATGATGTTTGGGAATACTCATGTTTGAACTACGGACAATTCAACACGGATGTTGATATGGACGGAGATGATGATGGTGACGAAGATTGGGATGGTGACGGAATCAGTAACCAAGAGGAAACTGACGGTGACGGCGTTCTTGACGGTAACCCATGTGATCCATGTGATCCTTTGATTAGCTCTGCTTGTTTTGGTATCTCGCTTGATGTGAAAGCACTCCTTTATGGACCTTCATTCTCTGGCTTCAGTACCATTCACGATGAAATGAATACTAAGTTGAACGACCAGAACTTGATTCCATTGATTGAGCCTTATTCAAGTTTATCTTACAGAGGAGTTCAGAATGGCGTATTGGTAGATTCTATCAAACCATTCAAACACTTCGGCCCAGGTGGAGGCGAGACTATCACCGACCCAGCTGTATTGGCTGTAACGGGTAGCGATAGAATTGTAGATTGGGTATTTGTTGAGTTGAGACATGCTAACAAAATTGATAGCATCGTAGCAACGCACTCAGCATTGATTCAAGCAGATGGTGATGTCGTAGCAACGGATGGAGTTTCTCCAGTAACTTTTGATACAACAGTTGTAGCAGGTGAGTACTATGTAGCATTGAGACACCGTAATCACTTAGCAGTGATGACTGTAGATGCTCCTGAACTTTCTCCTGATTTGAGAACGGTTGATTTCAAAGATACTTCGATTGTAAGACATGGAAATCATCCACAATACAACGTTGACCTTACTGGTCAGAAGAGTAAATACAACTACATGTGGGCAGGTGATTTGAGACCTGACGGACGTGTGATTTATCAAGGACCTAACAATGATATCCTACAGATATTCTTGAAAGTTATCTCTGACCCGAATAATGATACGGGACCAAACGGAGGCCCTAACGCTAACCACATTATTACCGGTTACTTGTTAGAGGATTTCAACTTAGATGGAACATCTATTTATCAAGGACCTAATAACGACCGTAATATGGTACTATTTAACTCAGTCTTGGTTCACCCAGGTAACGAGAATAAATTGGCCAACTACATTGTATTAGAACAATTACCATAACATATTTAAAATCAGAAAAACGGCGCTTCAATTCTTCGGAATTGGAGTGCCGTTCATCTGAATTTTCAAACAAAATGCATTAACCACAAAGGCACTATTATGAAAACAACAAGCACGAACTGGTTAAAAATCATAACAAAAAATACAGAGAACATAAACTCTAAAAAAATGAAGAAAAAAATCTACAATTTCAAATTCAGCCTGATAGCTTTCATGTTAATGTTCGCTTCAGCGCTCTCAGCCCAAATCGAATTCTCGATTAAGATTGCAGGAGATGGTATGACTTATACCGTATATGCACAACCTGCTGCTGGCCTTAGCCCTTCAACAAATACCTTAACTGGTTCTGGTCAAATTACTGTTGTTGTTCCAAGTGGATTTCAATTAGATAATTTAATGTCCATAAATGGAACTTGGGATGCTAATGCTCCGGTTACTTCACCAATTGAAAATCCTTCAAAGGATTATATTTCAATTGGTTTTGTTCAGGATATTCCAACGATTATTTATCAGCCAGGAGTTGAAACTGAACTTTTCACTTTCCAAAGGACATCAAACTGTTCTGGTGAAATTTATTTAATAAATAATCAGACCGATCCTTTTAATCAGCTACCTAACTCATTAGGAAATAATCCAGGTAATGAGATTTCAGTAATTGATTTCAATGCGGGTTTTGCACAATACTTTTATACAGCAAATTACGGAACAGACGCAGATTGTCGTGATGATGATGGCGATGGTATCGTAAATATCGTAGAAGACCTTAACAATAATGGAATCTACGACCCACCAACCGAAACAAACTTTTTAAACAAAGATACAGACGGCGATGGCATTGATGATGGCGTAGAAGATGCAGATAGAAATGGCCAAGTTGATCCGGGTGAATCTGACCCAAGAGATATATGTGACCCTATTAAAACTTTCGCTTCATGTGATTGGGATAACGATGGTCAAACCAATGATGTTGATCAAGATGATGATGGAGATGGAGTTGATGATGCACAGGACGTTATCAATTTTGATACTTCAAGTGATTCAGACGGTGATGGTGTTTCTGATATTGATGAAACAAATGCTGGCACTGGGCCACTTGACCCTTGTGATCCAGATAATTCAGTAATTGCTTGTACAGGTTCTGATGATGATGGCGATGGATATTACGGTAGTTTACCAGTAGGCGATCCATTACATGATCCAGATGAGTTAAACCCTTGTAACCCAAGTGTTTCAGCTCCGACTTGTGATTTTGATAATGATGGAATTGTCAATCAATTAGATAATGATGATGATAATGACGGAGTAGATGACATCAATGATGTAGATGATTATGATGTAAATTCAGATTCTGATATGGATGGTATTACTGATAATGTTGAAACAGGGGCTGATGGCTCTTATGATGCAGGAACAGATACCAACCCAATCGATCCAGATACAGATAATGATGGTATCGTCGATGGTGTTGAAGATGCTAACCAAGATGGCTCTTTTGACACTGGCGAAACGGATCCTTTAAACGTAGATACAGATGGTGATTCATTATGGGATGGAACAGAAGATGCAAATGCCGATGGTATCGTAGATACAGGTGAGTCTGACCCATTAGATGAATGTGATCCAAACGCATTTTTAGATGATTGTGATTTTGATGGTGACGGATTGGCCAATGTGGTTGATTTAGATGATGATGACGATGGCGTAAATGATACAGATGATGTCAATGATTTTGATGTAAATAGTGATTCTGATGGTGATTTGGTTTCTGATATTGACGAGCAAACAAATGGCTCTGATCCTTTGAATCCATGTGACCCGAATCCAAATGCTGGTTCATGTTCAGACATTGATAATGATAATGATGGATATTTTGCAAATTATCCTCCTGGTTCTTCTCAATATGATCCAGACGATGCTAATCCATGCGTACCAGATGGCTCAACATTAACTTGTGATTTTGATGGAGACGGATTGATTAACCAAAATGATGACGATGACGATGCGGACGGCGTTCCAGACAATCAAGATGTAGATGATTATGATAAAAACAGTGATTCTGATAATGACGGTATCGTTGATGATGTAGAAACAGGGATGGACGGCAGTTATGATGCAGGCGTTGATACAAATCCTATCGATAATGATACGGACGGTGATGGAATCATTGATGGTATTGAGGATGCTAACCAAAATGGTGGAAAAGAAATTAATGAAACAGATCCATTGGTAGCAGATACTGATTTTGATGGTGTAGATGATGGCGTAGAGGATGCTAACCAAGATGGTATCATTCAAGTAGGAGAATCTGACCCATTGGATCCATGTGACCCAATTGGAGTTAACTCAACTTGTGATAATGACGGTGATGGTCTAACCAACGATGTTGATCCAGATGATGACAACGATGGTGTAGATGATGTCAACGATGTGGACAATTACGATCCAAATAGTGACTCTGACAATGACGGCATCACTGATAATGTAGAAACGGGTATGGACGGCAGCTATGATGCAGGCGTTGATACAAATCCATTAGACCCAGATACAGATGATGATTTGGTTTCTGATGGAGAAGAAGACCTTAATAAAAATGGTGATTTGGATGCCGGTGAAATGGATCCTTTAAACCCAGACACTGATTCAGACGGATTCGCTGATGGAGAAGAAGATTTGAACTTTAATGGTATGTTCGACCAAGCAAGTGGCGAATCTGACCCATTGAGCAGATGTGATCCATTAGCGATTTATCCAGAATGTGATTTTGATGGCGACGGTCAGACCAACGATGTTGACCCAGATGATGACGGAGACGGAGTAGCAGATGTACAAGATGCAGATGTTTACGACCCAAATAGTGATTCAGACAACGACGGTATTTCTGATACAGTTGAAACTGGAAATGATGGTATTTACAACCCTGGAAGCGACACGGATCCTTTAGACAATGATACGGATAATGACGGTATCAAAGATGGAGTTGAAGACGCAAACCAAGATGGTGTAGTTGATGCTACCGAAACGAATCCATTGAATCCTGACTCAGACAATGATGGATATGATGATGGAGTAGAGGATGCAAATTTCAACGCATTCATCGATCCGGGTGAAAGTCACCCATTGGACCCATGTGATCCTGATGCATTTTTAGATTCATGTGATTTTGACGGTGATGGTCAAAACAATGATGTAGATGCAGATGATGATGGCGATGGTGTTGGAGATTTGGCAGATGTTGACCGGTTAGATCCAAATAGCGATTCTGACGGTGACGGTATCACCGATATCAATGAAACCAAAGGTGACGGCTTCTACGATGCAGGTGTTGATACCGATCCATTGAATCCAGATACAGACGGCGATGGCTACCTTGATGGAGATGAGGATATTAATAAAAACGGTTTTGTTGATACTTCTATCGAAACAGACCCATTAGATTTCTGTGACCCAATTAATAATACGCCTTCATGTGATTTTGATGGAGATGGTTTAACAAATGATGTAGATGACGACGATGATGGTGATGGTGTAAACGATGTTGATGATGTAGAAAACTATAATCCTGAAAGTGATAGTGATGCTGATGGTATTTCTGACAGCGACGAAACTGGAAACGATGGTAGCTACGATCCTACTTCAAACGATACAGATCCATTGAATCCATGTGAGCCAGATCCTAATTCATTGGCTTGTAGTGGTGTTGATAATGACGGAGATCAGTTCTTCGAAAACTTCGCACCAGGTCACCCATTCTACGATCCAAATGACGCTGACCCATGTATTCCAAGCAACGAAGCTGCGAAATGTGATTACGATGGTGACGGCCTCATCAACTCGATTGATCAAGATGATGATAATGATGGTGTGAATGATGTTTCTGATGTTGACCCATACGATGAGTATAGTGATAGTGACAACGATTTAGTACCAGACGTAATCGAAACGGGTGGTGATGGTGAGTACAATGCAGGTATTGATACCAATCCATTAAATTACGATACCGATGGAGATATGGTTTCTGATGGTTTTGAAGACCGTGACCGCGATGGTATCGTGGACATAGGAGAGATGAATCCAAGAAATCCAGATACTGATTTTGATGGTCTTGCAGATGGCGATGAGGATGTAAACCTTAACGGTATCCATGACCCAACTGAAAGTAGTGCTTTAGACCAGTGTGATCCAAATGCAACTTTCCCATCATGTGACTTTGATAATGATGGTGTTCAAAATGCAACGGATCCTGATGATGATAATGATGGTGTAGATGACAACTTAGACATCGACCCATACGATCCAAATAGTGATACGGACGGAGACACTGTAAGTGATATTGATGAGACGCTTAGTGGTTCAGATCCATTGAATCCATGTGACCCGAATCCAAATGCATTTGCATGTAATGCAGACGATGCAGATGGTGACGGATACTCACCAACGTATGCTGCTGGTCACCCAAGATTTGACCCAGACGATTCAAACCCATGTGTGCCAGACTTTACGGTTGGTAACTGTGATTTTGATAATGATGGAGAAATCAACTCAGTTGATAATGATGATGACGCTGATGGTGTTGTTGATGACGACGATGTTGATGATTACAACATCAACAGTGATAGTGATTTAGATGGTTTAGTTGATAATGCAGAAACTGGCTTCGATGGTCTTTATGACCCGAATACTGATTCTGACCCACTTGACCCATGTGACCCATTACCAAACAACCCTGCATGTGTAGGATTGGATGCAGATAGAGATGGTTTTGCTGGAAGTTTGGATCCAAGTGACCCATTGTTTGACCCAGACGATACCAATCCTTGTATCCCTGATTTTACATTCAATGGTTGTGATTTTGACCAAGATGGAATCTTAAATGGAGATGATCCGGATGATGATAACGATGGTGTAAATGATGGTCAAGATGCAGGAGCTTATAATCCAAACAGTGACTCAGACAACGATGGTATTTCTGATATTGATGAAACGAATGCTGGAACTGACCCATTGAATGCCTGTGACCCAGATGCGAATAACATCAATTGTGGAGTAACTGCTACAGATAATGACGGTGACGGATTCTTTGCAGGTGTTAACCCATTCGATGCTAATTTTGACCCGAATGATGCGAACCCATGTGTTCCAGATGCAAATTCACCAACGTGTAATGCAAACGTAACAGATAACGATGGTGATGGATACAAAGGTGGTGTTGACCCATCCAATCCACAATACGATCCTAATGATTCAGACCCATGTATTCCAAATGCAAGCTCTTCTGCTTGTTTGGCGAATGCACAAGATGCTGATAACGACGGTTACTACTCTGGAATCGATAGTTCGAATCCGAACTTTGACCCAGATGATGCTGACCCATGTGTGCCAGATAATACAACTGGTGCATGTACTGGAAACAATGATTTGGATAATGACGGATATATCACTGGAGTAAGTACAACCAATCCATTGTATGATCCAAATGATAACAACGAATGTATTCCTGATGCAAGCGGACCAGATTGTATAGTTGCTACAGATAATGACAATGATGGATTCTTTGCGGGTGTTGATTCAACAGATCCAACATTTGATCCAGACGATAACGACCCGTGTGTGCCAGATTCAAGTAATTCCAATTGTGGAACGACGACAGATAACGACAATGATGGATTCTTTGCAGGAGTTGATCCTTCAGATCCGACATACGATCCAGACGATAATGACCCATGTGTGCCAAATGCAAATGGCCCTGGATGTCAAACTGGTGGTTCAGATGTGCTTTACGCAAATGTCAAAGTATTCCTTCAAGCAGCACTTGATCCTGCTACAGGTTTGATGGATGATGACCTTAGAGCAGCGGGTGTTCTTCCAACTGAAGAGCCATACTCAGATTTAAAACCTGATTTAGTAAATACTCCTTTCGTACACGTTGGTGGCGGTGGCGGAGAAACCGTTACGGATGCAAATGTATTCTCCGTAACAGGTAACGATGCGATTGTTGATTGGGTATTTGTTGAACTACGTGATGCCAATAGCAAAGGAATTATTTATGCATCACGTGCTGCATTGGTTCAAAGAGATGGAGATGTAGTAGATGTAGATGGTGTAAGTCCTATTGACTTTGCAGCGGATGCGACTCGCTCTTATTATGTTTCTGTTCGACACAGAAATCACTTAGGGGTAATGACCAATACTGCATTCAACTTATCAGCAAATACAGGTTCTGCTACATTGATTGACTTTACAGATATTGACACACCAACTTATGGAGAACATGCGCAAGCAGTAGCTGGCGGATTCCATGCAATGTGGGGTGGAAATGCAGATGGTAATAGATACATCGTTTATCAAGGAAGTGGTATCGCTGCTCCGGATGTTGATAAGATATTCTTTGATGTATTCTTTGCGCCAGGAAATACAAACTTCCAGTACAATTACATCTATGCAGGTTATCACAGTAGTGATACAAACATGGATGCCGAATCAAAATACCAAGGATTGAGCAACGACATTGATCAATTGATATTCTTCAATGTATTGAGTCATCCGTTGAATCCAAATCTCTTTGCCAGCTTCTTTATTACGGAGCAGACACCAGAGGTGATTGACTAAAGTTGACAAGTTGAAAGTTCTATGTTGAAGGTTGTTTTAACAACTTTGAACCTCGAACTTTCAACTTCAAACTTTTAACTCATATAAAGAATGGGTACTGATGGAATTACGATAATAAAAATTATTTAAATAACTCCTAAAGTATTAATAATCAGTAACTTAGGTACGATTTTTTCAGTCTAAATAGTGAAAAGCAACTTAAAGAAACTTTAATCTAAAATCAATAAAAAACGGATGGAAGGAGCATTAGAAAAAATGCTCTTTCCTCCACGGATAACCTAACATTTTTTTAAATTTTGAAAGGGGGCGGTGTTAATATTTCGAATAAATTTTCATCAAACTTTGTGAACAAACACCATCCGGAATTTACGCCCCCGCTTTTTTTTAGTTTTTATTTTGGTTCTAAATATTTTAATAAAAAGAATCAATTGAAAGAAAAAGCGGAGCAGTAAAAACAGGAACCTTTCTGTCATAAAAACATAACCATGACTAGACACTCATTACTTATCGCAACGTTTCTAACGTTTTGTATTTCAGGCCTTTTTGCCCAAGTACAATTTAGATTGGACTACGAAAAGACATCTAATAGATATGTAGTTTCGTTGGTTCCTCAAGCCACTTATAAAATTCCAGCTAACCTTACGGGGGCATCACAAGTTACCGTGAAAGCGCCAACTGGTTTATTCTTTCCAAAAGAAGTTAAAGGACTTTACCCTGGTATCGAATGGGATTACAACTCACGCTCAAACGCACCAGTTGAAGCACCTGAATTTGATTATATTTCATTTGCATTGAGAAACTCAGGATTGCTACACCTTCCTTATGTAGAGGGCGTTTCGATTCCAGTACTTTCATTCAAAAATGAATTTGGATGTAGTGCGCCAATTCAATTAATCGATAATAAAACAGATGCATTCATGCCACCAAACTCTGAGATGGCGAATGTCGGACAAAGTATCGCAGTTTATGGCTACGGTCATAATGCCTTCGGCGGTATTGCCAATAAAAATGGTATCGCAGACTGCCAAGAAGCATACACGCATACTATTGATACAGACGAGTTGATTTCAAAATTTGACTTGTATCCAATTCCTGCTGAGGTAGAGATTTTCCTTGAATTTGATTGGGCTTACCCATCAGAAAATGTACAAGCAGAAATCGTTGATGTTTTGGGAAGAAGAATGTCAGTGAAAACAATTGACTTGATTTCAGGACATAATCTACATGCATTTCAGATTGAGCAGTTGGCTGCGGGCAGCTACTTCTTGAAATTGAAAGGAGAGTCTTGGAGTATCACTTTAGATAAGTTTCAAAAGATTAGAATGTGATTTTATAACCTAAATAGATGCTCAGACTTCTATAACGTAGTCTGAGCCTTTTAGGAAAAATCATTTATCAATAGAATTAGAATGTGATTTTATAACCTAAGATTTGAAGCTCAGGCTTTGTAAAATAAGTCTGAGCTTTTTTAGGAAATAATTTTCCACAAAAAGAATTAGAATGTGATTTTATAACCTAATTTTTAACCGAACCTGTTTTACAGGTTCGGTTTTTTTATTGTTAGAAGGCTGGCGCGATAGTTTCATATTTGTATATCAGAAACTTCTGATTATCAAATCATTACGAATTTTATTAAATAAACAATGTTCTTTTAAAAAAGTCTCTGTTTTTGGTGAGAAATGCCTTGAAAACTGAATTTCTGGTAAGACTATTGTATTATAAGATTGACAATCCCCTCTTTTTTCCCTCTCCTCATTTATTTCAGTTTTTTACAAAATAAGAAACAATTCACCAGACAGTTTTGTTATGAAAAAACTTTTAATCCTTCTGCTCGGACTTATTATTGGACAGACAATTTCCGCGCAAGTAAAATTTAGAGTGGCTCTACAGCCTGACAATAAAACCTACAACGTTTTTTTAAGGCCGGATGTAGCTTGGTCAGGTCCATTAGGGACAACTGTTACTTCTCAACTTTCTCTTCGAGTACCTTCGGGTGGTTTCGATGTTGGAAATTTAAGTAGTGCAAGTGGTATGTGGAGCAAATCCGTACATGTTTTTGGTCCAGAAGAAAATCCAACCTTTGATTACATTTCCTTTTCTTTAGTAAGTACAACCGGAGCAATTCCATATGTTGCTGGAGAAGAAGTTATGTTGTTCTCATTTGAGAACACAGGAATTTGTACCGGAGATTTGGAATTCATCAGCAATGATGATGATCCATTCTTACCACCAAACTCAGCTAGTGTAAATGTTGGAAATCGGATTTCTGTAGCTGGAGCTGGACTTGGCGTAAATGCTTACTCTGGCCCATATGCAGAACGAGGTTATACCTGTTTGACAAATGCTGGCTGTGGTATCACTTTCAATGGAGTTGATATGATTTCTCCATCTACTTGTGGTGCTTCTGATGGAAGTATCCAAATTTTTGCTTCGACAGATTTAGGATTGGATTTAGTTTATAGTATTGATGATGGAGATACTTATCATGCATCATCTTTATTCACAGGTCTAAATTCAGGTGACTATAATATATGGATTAGAGATATTGCTTCTATCTGTTTGGAAGAAGTAGGATCAATAAATTTGCCCGGCCCATTGGGACCAATTATTTTAAATCAAGAATCTACCAACCCTGATTGTGATGTTGACAATGGAACAATTACCATTGAAGCAAGAACTGACTCAGGCGATCCAGTAGAATTTAGTATTGACTTAGGAATGACTTGGCAGTCAAGTAACACTTTCACCGGTTTGGCTGAAGGTGAATACTATGTTCAAGTAAGAAATGCAGTCAATCAATGTATTACACAAGTTGGGCCATTCGAATTGACTGGATGTGTACCTTCAACTTGTGTAATGTATTATGAAATGGAATTACTTGCAAACGGACGTTATCAAGTAGTTTTATTATCGGATGTTACCTATCCTTCACCAACGAATATTACGAGTAATCTTCAAGTATCTATCAAAGCACCAACAGGTGGTTTGGTGATTGAGGATCTTCAATCAGAAGTTCCAAATGTGAATTTTAGTGTCAATGGAACCTACGTTGCTCCTTCAGAAGCACCAGGTCAAGACTACTTTACAGTTTCTTTAGCAACGCTTCCAACTTCGGATATCAACTATATAATGGGTACTAAGCTTCCATTATTCAGTTTTGCGAATGCAGGTGGTTGTGGTGCAGGAGGAACAATTGATTTGATTGAAAATGATGTGGATCCATTTTTTCCACCAAATAGTCAAAGTGCGAATGTTGGACAACAATTATTCGTTTTTGCATATGGTTCAGATGTTCCGATTTGTTTGAATGCAAACAGAAGCGTCCCATGTGAGGAGACACCAGTTCAATGTCTTTCAAATTTTGAATTTTCAAAATTAGCAAACGAAGTTTATCAGGTGTCTATGACTCCTGCAGTTGATTATACTGGAAACCCAGGAAGAACAACTGAACTAAACGTTACCGTAAAAGTACCAACAGGAACTTTCTCTGTTGCGAATGTAACAGGTAATAGTGGTTTAGGATATGATGCAACAGTTGTTGCAACTTCTCCAGCAGAAGACCCAACTTTCGATTACGTAAATATTACCTTAACAGATATCGGAACTGACCAAATTCCTTATGTAAGTGGACAAAAAGTAGATTTATTTACTTTTGAAAATGGAGGAGCTTGTTCAGGTCTTGATTTGAAAATAATGGATCCGGCAACAGACCCTTTTGCAGCAGCAAATGCTTCAGTTGGTTTGTTTTTGAAAATAGCAGGCGCAGGTGCAGATAGATTAGAGACTTGTTTGACAGATACGACTCAACCTGATTGTGCAGCTTTCTCACCTTCAATAGATACGGTTTATGTTACGATTCCAACTGACCGTCCTTCTACAGAATGTATAGGTAGCGTTTTGGATCTTCCAAATGGGGTAGGTGTTGCCACTGTTTGTGGAAATGGAGCATATGTAAATGCGAATGCAAGTACAGGTTCAGATTGCATTGAGTTGAATCCAATTAGCGATTTTAATGAAACAGATTTACTTTGTGTTGTTCATTGTGATGCGACACAACCTACTGTTTGTGATACAACTTATATTGTAGTTTGTCCACAGGTACAAATCCAACCAGTAGCAGCAGGCTGTGCTGGTTCAGATTTTACAATAACAACAATTGGTGGTGCGGGTAACTTTACTTGGACACCAGCTGGAACAGGACAAACAATTACAGTAAGTCCTTCTGTTACAACAACTTATACCGTTGTTGCTGATGATGGAAATGGTTGTAGTACAACCGATAATGTAGAAGTAACAGTAAGCCCAAGTTTACAACCTACCTTTACTTTTGATGGAATTTGTTTAGGTGAAGTAACTACTTTTACAAGTGGAAATGCTTCATTGAATCATACATGGGATTTCGGTGATGGAAATACTTCTATCGATGCAAATCCTACAAATACATACGCTACTGAAGGAACATTCACTGTTTCCTTATCTGTAATGGACGGAAATGGATGTAGCGGGATGGTTTCAAATCAGGTTACCATATCTGGTACAGGTGGACAAGGCACAACTGAAACCTTGACGGCTTGTGGTGGCGAAGATGTTCAATTAAACGCAACAGGTGGTACAACTTATGTTTGGTCTCCAACGACTGGTTTGAGTGACCCTAATATTGCGAATCCAATTGCGAACGTTAATACTTCAACTACCTACACGGTAAATGTAAGTGGTGGTTCTGGTTGTGGAACAGTAAACACTGTTCAACTTGATATCACGCAAGCACCAGTTATCATTGATGTAATAGGGGAGGACTTGACTTCTTGTGATGTAGCAGATGGTTCAATCAAGATCTTTGCAAACGATGGTGGAAATGCCTTGGAATACAGTATTGATTGTGGTCTAACTTGGAGTTCAGACAGCGATTTCGCAGATCTTGATAAAGGGACATATGGAATCATTGTAAGAAGTACGGTAACAGGATGTACAACAAAATGGCCTGACAATATAGTCTTTGATGGAATTCAAGGACCAATTTTCAGAACGGTTGTAACGACTCCTCCAACAGCTTGTGGTGCAAATGATGCAATCATTACAATTGAATCCGATAATACAGGAATCGAATACAGTATTGATGGTGGCCAAACTTGGTCAACTGATAATACTTTTACTGGTTTAGGAAGTGGAATTTTTGATGTTCAAATTAGAAATGTAAATGGAACATGTACAGTCGCTTATGACCAAGGGCCAATTTCTATTGTAGATGGTTCTGCACCACTAATCGCTGACCCAATCGAAAAAGCGTACACCTGTAATGGTGCGCCAAAAACGATTCAAATTGAAATTAACGAAGATATTGATACTTACGTAATTAACACATCAGGTAATTATGTTAGTGATATGACTGTAGGTGGTGTCTTGACTTTTGAGGCATCTACTTCTTTAGATTCGGCAACTTATGATGTGCTTATCACTGGAGTGAATGGATGTTCTGTTACAGAATCATTCAAACTTTATAGTGCACTTGCTCCTGAGTTGATGGTGGATGAATTGACCAATGCAGATTGCGGTGTTGATAATGGAAGATTCCAATTAAACATCGGAGGATCTACTGCTCCATTCACTTATACGATTAGTGATGGAACAGGTGTCTTGCAGCAAGATGTTGCTGTACCTTCAAATAGTACAAGTTTTGACAACATGGCTGGTGGCGTCTATACCATTACTTTAGCAAACGAAGCAGAATGTGCTACAACAACCGAAGTAACAATTGATGTGAATCCAGTTGACTTCATGTTGAATCAAAGCTTGGTCATGCCAGATTGTAACCAAGCAAATGGAAGTATCGAATTGATGAATGTTCCTGCAAATGCTGCTTTCGAATGGACTAATGTATCGAATGAGGTTATCTCAACTGGTATGAATCCAACTGGATTGTCAGCAGGTGTCTATACAGTAAAAGTCACTGATGCCAATGGTTGTTTCCAAACGGAAGATATTGAACTACAAGCAGTAGGTGCGCCTGATGTATTATTAGGGCAAACGATTGCGCCTTTCTGTGCGGGTGACTCTTCTGGAGTTGTTTCATTCCAAGTGAACGGAATGGGTGATTTTTCAGCGACTATTGTTGAGTTGGGCTTACAACAAGACTTCCAAGGTGATATCTTGACGATGATTCAAGGATTGCCAGCAGGTACTTTTGATTTAGTAGTTTCTGATGATAGCAGTTGTGAAACAATAACAACGATTAACATTGTTGAAAACGCTATTACCACTAATCTTTCACCAACACAACCTACAGATTGTGCTTTGGCAGATGGTGAGTTATGTATTGATTTGTCAAGTGGTACAGCACCTTATAGTATCGAAAGTACTTTAGGAGATAGAAGCAATGTGATGGAAAATTCACAAATCTGCTTTACAGATATTCCTTCAGGTACTTATGAGATAAAAATTATTGATGCGAATGGTTGTGAGAAAATTGAAGTAGTTGAATTTACGGCACCAAATCAACCGTCTATAGCAGATGATGCTTTTGCAATTGACGGATTTACTTGTCCTGGAGATGCAACTGGTGAAATCGTAACCACTGCAGCCAACGAATACAATGTATATGATTTAGATAATAACTTGTTGGGTGTGACACCAATCAACAATCTATCAGAAGGAACTTATTTGATTTCTTATGATGAGAATGGTTGTGTTGCACAAAGATCAGTTGAATTGGCTGCCACTGTTGCAGCTTGGGAGGTGACTCCTGCGATGACTGAAGAGACTTGTATCGGAAACGATGGTTCTATTTCATTGGATGTACAGGGAGCAAATGGCTCTTACATTTATGAGTGGGAAGGTTCAAGTAGTATTTCAAATACCGCAAATGACCTTTCTTCTGGTAATACTTATGCCGTATCAATTGAAGATGCAGAAGGATGTGAGTTTATTTTAGATAATCTAATCATTGATTTGGTTTGTGATTCTACAGGTACGACTTACCCAGATACTTCAAGATTAAGAACGCCTTTCGAAACGCCTTTGGCAAACGTTTGTATGTTGGATAATTTACCAATTGCTTCTACTGTGACGCTTTGTGGTAATCCTTCTAACGGAACGGTTGATTTGGATGCAAATGGTTGTTTCACTTATACGCCAGATGATGGTTTCTTAGGTGATGATGAATTCTGTTTGAATATCTGTGATAATAACGGCAATTGTCAAGAAGTAATCATCATCGTAACCGTATTTGGCAATGAGGTGAATGTACTTTCAGGTATGAGTCCAAATGGCGATTTTGAGAATGACTATTTAATTATTCAAAATATAGAATCTTACCCAGACAACACTGTAAAAGTGTACAACAGATGGGGGAACTTAGTCTTCAAAAGAGAGGCTTATTCAAATGATTTACCATGGCAAGGAGACTTCGAAGGAGTTTTACTTCCAGATGGAACTTATTTCGTAAAGGTTGATTTGGGTGACGGTACAACTATCGTTGACTACGTTCAATTAATGCGATAATTATAAAAGAATTAAACTGTTTGGTTTTGTCAAATGGGCGTGGAGTTTTACTTCATGCCCTTTGATTTTTTATGCCTGTTGCCAGATTCCCGTTGCCTGTTGCCGGTTGCCAGATTCCCGTTGCGTGGCTGGTTTTCGCAGATTTATGTTTTCCAATTGTTTCGAACGTATTCTATAAATTTATGGATTTTACCACCTAAGTTATGATACTCGTCTTCCAGTTCTTCCGCTTCTTGGGCTAAATGAGGATACAGTTTTTTTATTTTGAGTAAATGGTTCTTAGTTTCATCATTGCTTGAATGTGAATAAATTAAAAACCTTACAAAGTCATTTTTATAAACTTTTCTACCGTAACCTTCAACAATGTTCGAATTGACAGAATCAGCTGATCTTCGTATTTGACTTCCTAATTCATAGGTTTCATATTTTGGCATTTTAAATGAAAACTTATGTGTCTTAATAAAGAGGTCTAACGAAATCTTATAAACATCAAGGTCTTTGTAACTTTTACTCATAGTATTGTTTTTTTGATTTAAAAATTAAACTAAATTAATAATAAATCCTCAATTGTTAAAGGCAACCAGCAACCAGCAACTCGCATCTGGCAACCGGCAACCGGCATCTGGCAACTCGCAACCGGACAAAAAAAAAGCGCCATGAACCGAATCATGACGCTAATTATTTTATCAATTTCTATTAAAAATGAATCTCTTATTGAGCAACAATATTGCTTGAATAAATTTTTGAAATACCCTCATCTACCTTTGCAGTAGCATTATCAGAGTATTTTTTTAAGAAAGATTCATTTGTTACTTTTCGTTCTTTTGCAGCTTTTGTGAGCTTTTTAATTAAGTTCGAAAAGCCTTTTGTTTTTCTTCTTTTTTCCATTTTATCCCATTTTTGAAGACCAGAATCGCACAGAAACCAAAGATTATATTCTATTGAATATCAAAGGTTTAAGGTGCAATTTCAAAATAAGGTCAGGTTTGAAAATTGAATTAATCCCTAAAAATTTTTTTTAAAACGCGAATGTCAATTCTATTTGACTATGCTAATGTAAGAATAAATAATTCATATTAACAAGTCGTTTAAGAATTATTTAATAATCTTCAACAAACCTGCCAAGTATCCGAATTTGTCTTCTAACATAAAAAAACCGTTTAATCAAAGTGAGAAAACGGTTCAATTTTAACCAGTTAATGAAAAAAAATCGAGCGAATACATTCTTAAATCATTAATTATACGGTCGCTCTTTAGTCGGATGATTTCAAACAGGAGTCTTAAACTAAATCCTTACATAAAATCATTACTCTCAAGGACTAAACATTTTCCAGTTGGTTGCATTTCATGGGTATAAATGCCTTTTATTCTAAATTTTAACGTTCGTCCTCCAAAATTGGTCATTCGTCAATACATATAAATTAATATAATTTCAATATGTTTGTGTAAGCTAATCTTCATTCTACTCACTTTTTCAATAGATGGAATAAATTTTGACTTAATAAAACGTAACTTAGCACAAATTATAATCCAAGCAATGAAGAATGCAATAGTAATATGCTTTTGCTTTTTTCTAACCTTCCTCCACAGTCAAACTATTCCCCCTGATCGTCTTGGAAATTGGTTAGAAGTTGGTGCCGACAAGGGTGCCATTCAGATTTCACGTGTTATCAACGTGAATGACCTTGGTATTATAGGGACGGAAGACCAGGTCATCTCTAATCAGTTCAACGACCTTCTTCAAAATTATAAAAACATTGCTGTCGAGTTTTACTTTCCTGAAGGAACGTATGTTTTTTCTGAGCCAATCATAATGGTTAGTAACAAAATCATTCGAGGTGATGGCGATAAGACCATTTTTAGATTTTTGAATTTAGGGGAGCAATCGCTCATTAATGTAAAAGGGACCTTAGAGTCAGACTTTATTACTCTAAAATACGATTTACCTGAAAATTCAGTAAGTTCTGTTTTGAATTTCAGTCCATCTTGGAAAGAAGGCGATTTGGTTTACATTTATCAAGAAGATGATGATAAAATCACTTCAAATTGGGCAAAGAATAATACGGGTAATATTGGTATTATTGATGAAATAAATGGCTCCAATCTTTATTTGAAAAATGGTACAAATCAAGAATTTAAGGTTGATAAATTTGCGAGATGTGCCAAAATGCTTCCCATCTCCAATGTTGGGATTGAGGCAATCAAGCTTGAAGCAACTTTTGGAACTAACTCGCAAACAAACAATATCGTTTTTCAAAACGCCTATAATTGTTGGGTGTCTTGTGTAGAAAGTTATAAATGTAATTTCTCACATATATTGATTGATAAGAGTAGAAATATATCTGTAACCACTTCCTACTTTCAAGATGGATTTGATTACGGTGGCGGTGGAAAGGCCTATGGTACGACCCTTCAAAATGCCAGTAAACATTGTCTTTTGGAAGAGAATGTTTATAAACATTTGCGCCACTCGATGTTACTTCAATCGGGCGCCAACAATAATGTTTTGGGGTATAATTATTCAGAAGACCCATTTTGGACATCTGTGGTATTGCCTGCAAATTCGGCAGGTGACATTGTATTGCATGGCAATTTCCCATTTGATAATTTGATAGAAGGCAATATTTGTCAAAACATCGTCATTGATGATTCGCATGGTATAAATGGAGGTCACAATACTTTTTTTAGAAATAGAACAGAGTCTTTTGGTATTTTTATGAATAATGGTGAACCAACCGATAACCAAAATTTTGTCGGTAATTTAATTGTACGAAATGAGTCAGGTTCGGTTCTGCCACTTTATGTTTTGGCAGGGGAGGGGCACTTTGCCTATGGCAATTCTTACATTGGAATTACTTTGCCCGAAAATATTACTGAGTTAGCAGAGAGCACCTATTATTTAAATGAGTCTTCTGAACTAAAAGAAAAATTAAAAGA
>CALHBQ010000496.1 GCA_937930815.1 uncultured Saprospiraceae bacterium
ATCATTCGCTCAATCAGACGATAGTACTTGGAATCTCAACATCGATTTCGAAGGCAGTTTTGACTTGTCAATTGATGACAATTTAGAAATCAATATTTACAATGGCTTGATGAAACAGTTGTTGAAAGATGATTTAATCGAGTCCAAAGATGATTTTGTTTTTGAATTTGAAGATGGAACAATCATCGTCGATGGCCGAAAATTGAGAGGGAGAAATTATCATAAATACCGCGACATTTTGGAAGAAGATATGGGTAATCCAAATCAATTTAAATTGGAATGGGTAGAAGGCGTTTTGAAGAAATTTCAGATTAGAACTTCTTAATTAAACCGTCCGATTAGTAAGGGCAATTCATGAATTGCCCTTACTAATCGAATGAAAAAAAACTCCTCGTAAGGAGGATAAATAGCTCAGAATCATTGTGAATTAAATCATCAATTACGAAGCCATGCTTAAAAATTATTTCACACTTGCTCTCAAAGTCCTCGGACGTCGCAAGTTCTTTACATTCATCAGTTTGTTCGGTATCAGTTTTACGCTGATGATTTTGATGCTCGTCGCAGCGTTTTGGGAAACTGAATTCGGTAAGAATCCGCCGCTAAGCAATAAGGACAAAATCGTTTATGGAATGCGTTGCGAAATGTGGAAAGAGCATTACGATACCATTACAAAAATCGATACACAAATGATCGATAAATTGATGGTTTTTGATACGACAATTACCACCGAGACGAAAGGGAAATCCCAGAGTATGTCATCTCCAAGTTTGCATCTTTTGCGAGATAAAATAGGTGATGTTCCATTCGCTGTCAATAGGACAATTTATAGTAGTAGAAACACCTATGATATTTTTAATAAAGGAAAAAAATTGACCTTTTCAACCGTCTATACAGATCCTCAATTTTGGGAAATTTATGACTTTAAATTTTTGGCTGGTAAGCCTTATTATCAATCCCAATTTGACAACCAAGAACAGGTAGCTGTGATTTCGCGAAAAGCTTGCTCAGAGTATTTTGGGATTTCTGATAATTATCAAAATGCAATTGGACAAACATTACCGATGGATGGAAAATCATGGACGATAATTGGGGTTTTGGCAGAGGTTGATGTTTCGGCTGGGTCGGTCAATTCGGATGTGTTTATTCCTTATACCAACATGCCTTCCTATGTTTTGGAATCGAAAGATTTTATGGGGCCATTTATTGCTATTTATTTAGCGGATTCACCAGCAAATCGAGCAAAGATAAAGTCTGAATTAATTGCTAAATCAAAAGTAATTCCGTTGCCAGATCCTGATATGTTTGAACACCTTGACCTAAAGCCGATGACCTATCACGAACAATATGCTCGTCACTTGATTTATGATGAGTCACCTGAAAGAAGTTTGAAATTAGCATTGAGTTCATTTCTCGTTGTCATGCTTTTATTTTTCCTTTTGCCAACATTGAATTTAATCAATTTGAACGTCAGTAGAATCATGGAACGCTCATCTGAAATTGGTGTCCGAAAAGCCTTTGGTGCACATTCTGGCAACATCCTTTTTCAGTTTGTATTTGAAAATATCATTCTCACAGTTATAGGCGGAATCATCGGTTTTGTACTGGCTTATTGGTTGATAGATATCATCAACACAACACAGTTTTTGGAGAATACGAAACTATCATTTAGCCTTCCTGTTTTTATTTCCAGTTTATTAATTATCCTGTTTTTCGGAATCCTATCAGGAATCATTCCTGCATGGCGCATGTCAAAGTTGCAGATAGCAAAGGCGCTGAATGTCAATCAATTATAGTGAGTTGAAAGTTGTAAGTTGAACGTTCGAAGTTCAACGGTTACTATCTTTTTTAATATTTTGAGGTTAGAAAACTTCCAACTTTTAACCCAAACATTCAACTAAAAAATTATCATGCTTAAACATATAATCACCTTAATCTGGAATAAAAAGCAAAAGAACTTCCTTTTGTTTTTAGAAATATTTTTCTCTTTCATGATTCTATTTGTGGTCTTCGGATTCGTGATTTCGAATTTGAGATTGTACCAAACACCACTTGGTTTTGATACAGTGAATCAATGGGTGGCACCACTTTCGATCGAAGAAGACATGGCAGATTCCACAGAAACTGCATTGATGAAAACGAGATTATTAAATGAAATTTCTCAAATGCCTTATGTTGAATCAGCTTCCTTTGGTTGTAGGCGAATTCCATTTCGTCAATCAATGTGGACGACTGGGACAGATGATAATGGCTTCGAATTATTCACTTGCATCTTGATGGGAGACGAACATTTTGCCAAAACACGAGGCATCAATATCATCGAAGGTCGGTGGTTTACAGAAGATGATAAATTGGCGAAATATACACCAGTGGTTGTTTCAAGTAAACTTATCGAAGAGTCTTTTAAAGGTAGAAAGTATCTCGATAGCTTATTTGTTTTTGATGAAGATTTGGGCGATTTTAATCGTATTGTTGGAGTATTTGATCATTATAAATATTGGGGCGAATTTGAAGAAGAATGGAATGCGACTTTTGTTTATATGCCTTCTACTTCTTTGAAAACAATATTGCTTAATATGAAAATTGCAGAAAATGCGCCACCTGATTTAGAAGAAAAAATCAATAAACGAATCATTGAAATTTCTAAATTCAGTGACTTAACGATTTGGGACTTGGAACAGCGGAGAATAGAAAATAGTAAAGACACTTGGACTCCAATGATTGCATTAATGGCAATTTGTGGATTTTTAGTAATCAACGTTGCACTGGGATTGTTTGGTGTTTTATGGTACAATATCAGCAAGCGTCGCGCAGAGATTGGCTTACGCCGAACGATGGGAGCAACGCCTGGGAATATTACTGGTCAATTCATCAGTGAAGTTTTGTTGATTACATTATTTGCAATTTTGGTAGGATTACTTTTCGCCGTACAGTTTCCGTTGATGGAATTTTTTGATACCGAAAATATCAATTACTATTATGCAATGGCTGCCTCTGCGATTTTGATTTTAATCGTCGTTTTTGTTTGCTCTGTTTTTCCGAGCAGTCAAGCTGCGAAAATTCATCCTGCGCTGGCCTTGCACGAAGATTAAGAAATGCGTGTTAGTCGATAATTTCAAATTATCGACTAACTTCACAACTCGAGAAACGAATTGCACTGAAAAAGTTAAGCGATAATTTTAAATTATCGCTTAACACACAAAAAGCATACTATGACATTTTACGAAAACCAATTGTTTCACATTTACAACCAAGGAAACAATAGGCGACAAGTATTTTTTTCTGATGAAAATTACCAATTCTTTATTTGGAAAATGAGAGCCTATCTTTTGCCATACGGAGATTTGATAGCTTGGGCACTGATGCCCAATCATTTCCATTGGCTTTTTTTCGTAAGAAAAATTGAGATACCCAGAAAGGATTTATGGGAACATGTTGACAAAGTAGAATTCGAAAGAAGGATAAATAAATTCGGTTCAAAAGCACAACCAGTAAAAACAAAGAGCACAAGAAACGTAGACAAAGATTTGCCGATAACATTGAACTTAGCTATTGGGAATTTAGAGAAATCTTACTCAAAAGCATTCAATAAAGAAACCGACCAAACAGGAAGTGTTTTTAGAAAAAATGCAAAAGCAAAAGATGGTTGGATCAACGAATTTATAACCGTAACGAAGAATAATGGCCAAACTGATTATAGATTTTTGCCTGGAAGTAATTACGGGTATCAATGCCTTTGCTATATTCACGATAATCCTAAAAAAGCAGGCCTCGTTACAAAAAACACTGACTGGCCTTATTCTTCCGCAAAAGATTATGCCGGCCTAAGAAATGGTTCTCTATGCAATCTGAAATTAGGAAAAGAATTAATAGACTTCATATGAACTCGCATTAGTCGGTAGTTTTAAACTACCGACTAATTTCAAAAGTGATTTCGCTAAAATTAGCATGATTTTCACGTTTAAAAGTTAAGCGATAATTTTAAATTATCGCTTAACACGAATCAAAACCCGACAACTTGTTCGACGCACCAAAAATATTAATCATTGATGATGACCTCGCGGTCTGTTCCTCTATCAAGTTGCTGCTTAAGCGGCAAGACTTTGAGGTGGATAGTATTTCGCATCCAAAAGTAGCGTTGAAAACCATCGAGCGTTTTAGCCCTGATTTGATTTTGTTGGATATGAATTTTGCCATCCAAACAACTGGAACAGAAGGACTCAATGCACTCAAAGAAATACGAAATGTCAATACCAAAACGCCTATCATTTTGATGACAGGTTGGGCGACCGTTCAATTGGCCGTTGAGGGTATGAAAAACGGAGCGAACGATTTTATCGCAAAACCGTGGGACAACAAACAGCTCCTTTCTTCCATCAAGACTTTATTAGATTTAAACGGCCCAACCCGACATAGTTCGAGTAGAAATGAAATCAAAGAATTCGATCACATTATCGGTGATTCACCTGCTTTTTTAAAAGTATTAAACCTCGCCAAGCGAGTCGCCAAAACTGATGCGAGCGTCCTTATCACAGGAGAAAGTGGAACTGGAAAAGAACTAATTGCCGAAGCGATTCATTATGAAAGTCTTCGCGCCAAGCGACCATTTGTAAAAGTAAATTTGGGAGGAATCTCCTCGACACTTTTTGAGAGTGAAATGTTTGGTCATAAAAAAGGTGCCTTTACGGATGCCGTGACCGATAGGGTAGGTCGTTTCGAAATGGCAGACACTGGTACTATTTTTTTGGATGAGATTGGTGATTTAGAGTTAAATAGTCAAGTGAAGTTGTTGCGTGTTTTGCAAGAGCAAACCTTCGAAGTGTTGGGAAGCAGTGCACCAAAGCGAATCAACGTTCGTGTTATCAGTGCCACCAACAAGGATCTCGAAAAAATGGTCAACGACGGCACTTTCAGAGAAGATCTTTTTTATAGAATCAATTTAATAAAAGTAGAAATTCCACCACTGCGAGATAGACGAGATGATATTCCTCTGTTGGTTAATTATTATGTGAATAACTTAAAAGCAATTTACAATCGCCCTGAATTGAAAGTAGAGGGATTCGCCCTGCATTGGTTGCAACAACAAGAGTTTCATGGCAATATTCGACAACTAAAGAATCTCGTCGAACGCGTAGTTTTAATGTCCGCCGATGATAAAATAACTGCGGACGAATTCAAAACCCAATACCGAAATAGCATGAAAGGTGGTTCCGTCAATCTGCCACAAGTTGGTGAATTGACCCTCGAAGAAGTAGAGATTTTGATGATTAGAAAGGCGTTGCAATTTCACAAAAATGAAATTACCGCGACTGCAAATTCTTTAGGGTTAACGCGGAGTTCCCTTTATCGACGGATGGAAAAATATAATATCGATCATTGTGAATAGTTTCTAACTTAGTCAATTAATAGTAGTAAATGGAAATTTTTTCTCGACAAAAGGAAATAAATATTAAGCTTAGTGATTTGACGATGGAAGAAATCATGAATTTTCAATCTGTAAAAAATGTTGAGTCTGAAGAATTTTACCTGAATGAGGTTTTCCACTCCAACCATATTCAAATGGCAGTTAATCAAAGTAAGGTTTATTCAAGTGGAATTCATGATTTTGAATACGATACAAAAATGGAAAGAATATTTATTTTTAGTCGTTATCGAAAAAGTGCTTTTTTAATTTATAGTTACGCTGTTTTTCCAATATTCTGTTTAAATTCAAGCAAAGAAGTTTTTTTAAATTCCATAGGAATGGCATTAGCCTGGGGTCTTTTCGCCACTCTTTTACTTGTAATTGGAATAAGATCTGAATCGAAAGAAATTGAAAGAGAAATGATAATTCGAATAAATTACCTGAGAAGAAATAAATCCTGATTCAGACAAAAAATAACATTGAGCCTTAAAATAAAATACCTCTTTTTTATCCTAATCATCCACGCGGTGATAGCCTATCTTTCGTATCAATTATTGATAGAAAAAAAGCAATGGTTTTTATTGGCGGAAGTTGGGATAATGATTTCGTTGTTTTTTTCTTGGTTATTGTATCGGTCATTTATTCGCCCGTTGCAATTTATGTTTTCAGGAACGGATGCGATTGTGGATAAGGATTTTAATATCAAGTTTGTAAAAACAGGATCGAAAGAAATGGATCGACTGATTGAAGTTTATAATCAGATGATTGATAATCTTCGGGAGGAACGGATTCAGGTGGAGGAGCAACATTTCTTTTTAGTGAAATTGATAAATGCCTCACCTAATGGAATTATCATTTTAGATTTTGATGATAAAATTGCAGAGATAAATCCACGAGCAAAAGAGCTTTTAGGATTGGGAAAAAATGCAATGAATGAGTTTTTGCCAAACCTAAATCACCCAGTCCTAAATCAAATTTCAAAACTTGAAATTGGTGAATCAAAACTACTTTCGGTTGAGGGTTATGAAAAATATAAATGCCAAGTTTCGCAATTCATTCATCGTGGTTTTAAACGAAAGTTTATCCTAATCCAACAGCTATCAAAAGAAATTTTGGAAGCCGAAAAACGCGCCTATGGGAAAATCATTCGCATGATGGCGCACGAGGTGAATAATTCAATTGGAGCCATCAATTCCATCATACAATCACAGATAGATTTCGGAACAGATAAGGATGGAAAAGAAGCCCTTCAAATCGCTTACGACCGCAACTCTCGTATGAATCAATTTATGCGAAACTTCGCAAAAGTCGTGCGACTCCCTACTCCAAAATTAGTGCAAACTAACCTCAATGAATTGGTTGAAAATGTTGGAAAATTAATGCTTCCTCAAGCCAATCAACAAAACATAACTATAGAATTCGATCTTTCCAAAAAGCCAATTTTCGCGAAAGCGGACATCCAGCAAATGGAACAAGTGTTAGTCAATATTTTAAAAAATGCAATAGAAAGCATTGATGAACAGGAAGTTAGAGAAGATTCTAAAATTCAGATTGTCACTTTAGAATCTCCAAATACGATCCTGATAAGAGACAATGGAGCAGGCATCGATCCATTAGTGGTCAATGATTTATTCACTCCTTTCTTCTCTACCAAAAGAGAAGGACAGGGTGTTGGCCTGATGTTGATTCGGGAGATATTGGTGAATCATAATGCGCAGTTTTCGTTGAAAACATTGGCCGATGGGTGGACGGAGTTTAGGATTGTTTTTTGATAATTGAAAAGACCACGTATGGTGGCACGACTTCAAGTCGTCCCACCATTTGAGGACGAATTTAGAATGACTTTTTTGAGAATCGAAAGAATAATATTTAGGAACATTAGACCTATACCTCCAATAAAAAACCAATTGATAATATCCATG
>CALHBQ010000497.1 GCA_937930815.1 uncultured Saprospiraceae bacterium
TTCGAAGCACTTTTGGGTAAACCACATTATAAAATCGAAGAAGTTGTTTCTGAAAAAGTAAAAACTTCCTTTTTTAAAACAGGTAAACCGAAAATTGAATTGCTCGAAGCCGGTAGTGAAGATAGTGCTATTGCAAAATTCATAGAGAAAAGAGGGGAAGGAATTCATCACCTCGCATTCGAAGTAAAAGACATTAAAAAAGAAATGAAACGCCTCGAAAAATTGGGCTTTCGTATTTTAAATAAAGAACCAAAAAAAGGAGCAGACAATAAGATGATTTGTTTTCTACATCCCAAAAGTACCAATGGCGTTTTGATAGAACTTTGCCAGACAATTAAAGACTAAGCGCAAATCAAAATCAAAAAGAGCAATCAAAATCAAAATCCGCGAAAATCCGTGTGAATCCGCGTCATCCGCGTTTCACTAAGTCGCTTGTGTAAATCCTATTTAGGTTAAAAAAGATAACGAAGAATGACAGAAAAAATAGATACACTCAATCAAAAATTAAGAGAAGCCTACCTCGGTGGCGGAGAAGCAAGAATCGAAAAACAACACAAAAAAGGAAAGCTGACAGCTCGTGAGCGCATCCATTTTTTGATGGACGAAGGTTCGTTTGAGGAAATCGGTGCGTTGGTGATTCATAGAACCAAAGACTTTGGGATGGAAAAAGAAATCTATTACGGCGATGGCGTCGTGACAGGTTACGGAACAGTCGGAGGTCGGTTGGTTTACGTTTTTGCTCAAGATTTTACGGTGTTTGGAGGTTCCCTTTCCGAGACACACGCCGAGAAGATTTGTAAAATAATGGATTTGGCGATGAAGGTCGGCGCACCGTTGATTGGTTTGAATGATAGTGGGGGAGCGCGAATCCAAGAAGGCGTTCGCTCGCTCGGTGGTTATGCTGATATTTTTTATAGAAATGTGATGGCATCTGGGGTGATTCCGCAGATTTCGGCCATCATGGGGCCATGTGCAGGGGGAGCAGTTTACTCGCCTGCGATGACTGATTTTACCATCATGGTAGAGAACTCAAGTTACATGTTTGTAACTGGACCGAATGTGGTAAAAACGGTAACGAACGAAGAAGTGACATCCGAAGAATTGGGTGGCGCAAGTGCCCATTCCACCAAGTCAGGTGTAACACATTTGACCGCTCAAAATGATATTGATTGTATTGAGCAGGTGAAAACTTTATTGAGCTTTTTACCTCAAAATTGTGAAGATACGCCAGCCAAATTACCATACGAATTAGGCGACGAAACCCGTGAGAAATTAGGAACGATTGTACCACCAAGTGCCAATCAACCATACGACATGCGAGAAGTGATCGAGGGTATTTGTGATGAAGAAACGTTTTTTGAAATCCATAAAGATTACGCAGAAAATATCGTTGTCGGATATGCTCGATTGGCAGGTCGAAGCATTGGAATTGTTGCCAATCAACCGATCAGTTTAGCAGGTTGTTTGGATGTAAATAGTTCTAAAAAAGCAGCGCGATTTGTTCGGACTTGCGATTGTTTCAATGTGCCATTATTGGTTTTGGTAGATGTCCCAGGTTTCCTTCCGGGAACGGATCAGGAGTGGAATGCGATTATTACGAATGGAGCAAAATTGCTTTATGCATTCAGCGAAGCGACGGTGCCAAGAGTGTCTGTGATTACTCGAAAAGCATACGGCGGCGCATACGATGTAATGAATTCAAAACACATCAATGCCGATATGAATTTTGCATGGCCATCCGCCGAAATTGCAGTTATGGGAGCAAAAGGTGCCAGTGAAATCATTTTCCGAAAGGAGATAAAAGCAGCAAAAGATCCAGTTGCCAAACTCGCAGAAAAAGAGGCGGAATACGCAGAGAAATTCGCCAATCCATACAGCGCAACCGAACGTGGATTTGTGGATGAGGTCATCTTACCAAAAGATACACGACGCAAATTGATTAAATCTTTTTCGATGTTGGAAAATAAAACCGTGAGTTTACCGAAGAAGAAGCACGGGAATATTCCGTTATAAAGAAGTAGAGGCTGTCGAACAAAGCCTAATGTGGTGGATTTTCAAAATCCGTCATATTTATAAGTTATGTGAATCAGGAGTTGATAGTACTGCTTTCGCCCTTTCAGGGCTTAAAAAATAGCAATTGAATCTCGTTGGGCGGTGCCCAACGCTATTTGATGAAAGCCTTTCAGGCTTAATCTTGCCCTGAAGGGCTTTATCAAATAGAATCGGGCACCGCCCGATTGGTGAGTCGATTTTTTTCTTAGCCCTGAAAGGGCGAAAGTGATCTTTCAACTCCTGATTCGCATAAGTTGTTCATAATCAACAACTTAAAGATATGCTCGATTTTGAAAATCGAACATATCGAATTTTTTGAGATAGCCCCATTTCGTTGCATCACCTACTGCTGGCTGCAAACCAATCATTTCTTTTTATTTTTTTAAAAAAACTACCTACCCCATAATTGTATAATTGTTTTTTGAAAATGTAGTCTATCTGCGCAACCATATCTAATTTTTCCCACCTAATATTAGATTAGTCTTTACTTTTACTGACCTTAAAATTTAAATAAATCAATTTGATGAAAAATTTACTCCTTTCGCTTCTTAGCTTTTTGTTTGTCAGTTCACTTTTCGCTCAGGAATTTGATGGCTACGCACTTTATAATGATAACAACACCACCTTCTTGATTGACAAAGATGGCGAAATCGCTCATCGATGGAATTGTGATACGAGAGGTGGATATGCTATGCTATTGATGGAGGATGGAAACCTCATGCGAGCTGCCGTCAATAATAGCAATACCTTACGTGGAGCTGCGGTAGCTGGTCGAGTGCAAGTATTGGACAAAAATGCAGATGTGGTTTGGGATTTTATCTATTCAGATGAAAATCACGTTTCTCATCATGATATTACGTTGATGCCAAATGGTGGTGTTTTACTCACAGCTTGGGAGGTGAAATCGGCTGCCGAACTCCAAGAGTTGGGGTTCACTGGTACCACCGAAAAATGGCCTACTCATTTTGTTGAAGTTCAGCATGATGGCAATGGTGGTGGAGAAATTGTTTGGGAATGGCACTTTATAGATCATGTGATTCAGGATGTCGATCCTAATAAGCCAAACTATGGAGTGATTGCAGATAATCCTCAATTATTAGACATCAATTTAATCACTGCAAGTAGTGGCGGTGGCCCTGGCGGCGGTGGCGGTGATTGGTTCCACGTAAATGGAGTTGATTATAATGAAGAATTGGATTTGATAACTTTTACATCAAGATATTTAAGTGAGGTTTTTGTGATTGATCATTCGACCACGACTGCAGAGGCTGCTTCTCACACAGGTGGAAATTCAGGAATGGGTGGAGACCTCTTGTATCGTTGGGGTAACCCAGCTAACTACGACACACCCGGTGAGCGTCAAATTGCAGGGCCAGTCCATGATTCACGATTTATTCCAGATGATGGTCGATTCAGAGGTGGCATGATTCAGTTTTTTAATAATGAAGGAAAAAGCGGACAGGGCAGTACCGTCAATGCAATCGAAATTCCATACAATGGAAAAACCTTTGACCGCAATTTGGGAGAGGCTTATGGCCCTGCAGAGGCAACTTTTACGCACCAATGTAGAGATAACGCAAATGGTCAATCTGCCTCGGATGCCATGCCAAATGGTAACACTTATGTCAATCTCTCCAGAGAGTATATGTACGAAGTAGATAAGGATAATAACCTGATTTGGCAATACGCAGAAGGGCCAACCAAGTCATTCAGGTTTACTTGTGATCATCCTGGAGTTAAAATTCTTTTAGGCGAAGATGCTTGTGAAACGCCTACTGGAACCAACGATTTTTTAGTTGAAAAAAAACTAATGATGTCTCCAAATCCTTCTACTGGTTTATTCAACATTGATGGTTTGTCGGGTGAGAATGTTTTGCAAAACATCGAAGTAATGGACGTTAGTGGAAAACGAATTTTGATGCAAAAAGACCAATTTCAAACAGTTGATTTGAATGGAAAAGCGGCTGGTGTTTATTTTGCAAAATTCAATTTTGAAGGTGGACGTTCGCAGACGAAATTGCTGACGATTCAATAAAGAAAAATTTAATATTCTTTTTTGAAGATAGCGAATAGTAATGGGTAAGCGCCCTTACTATTCGCTATTTTTTTGTGGGTTGAAAAAAAATAAAGCAGGTAAGTTTTGATTTGATGATTTTTATTTATTTGAAATAAATTATTTTATAAAATGTTGGTTTATAAATTATTATAAAAAAATAATTTTCAGCATGAATAAATTACCATAAACAAGTTGCTTGTAGTAAAGTGATGAAAACGAGTATCGCATACTATTTGGATGTTAATAAAAAACGAAATCTCCAGAAAATGGAGGTTGTACATCCATGAAAAAAACACTCGATGACAAACGTCTCTAACACCTTGTATTGCCTATTTTTAATTCTCCTCTTTACAAATAATCAAGCATACGCTCAGTCAGAACAAAATGACTATTGGGAATTTTCTACCGTTTCAGAAAATGTAGAAAATCATTCCTCAAAAGAACTTCCGAAAGCGTACAGAATAGTAAATTTATCGTTGGAAAATTTAAAGTCTCATTTTGAGAAAGTCCCAACCATTTTATCAAAAACAGAAACTGGTTTTTTGGTAGAGTTGCCAACACCTGATGGGGGATTTAGAGCATTTGAAATTTTTGAAAATTCGGTGATTGCGCCAGAGGTTGCTCATTTATACACCGTGAAAACATATAAAGGATTTGATAAAGAAAATCCGAGTATTCAGATTAGATGTTCGATGAGCGATTTGGGTTTCAATGCTTTTATTTACGAAGGTGAAAAGTCATTTACCATCGAACCTCAATCCAATACACAAAACGAATCGCATTTAATTTATTATAAAAATCAATTGGAAGTTGAGAAGTTGAAATGCGGTTTTGAGCATACCGAAGATGATGATTTAAATTTGGGAACTGTTGGTTCAAGAACGGTTATTCCAGCATTGCGAACTTTCAGATTGGCCTATACTTCCTCGGGGGAGTTTAGTCAGCAATGGGGAGGTTCACCTTACTCTACTACTAACGTACTCAATACGATTGCAACCGGTCTAAATATGGTGAATCCTATTTTCGAAAGAGATCTCGGAGTCACTTTTACATTGGTTACGAATGACAATTTGATTTGGCCTGATCCAGCTACCGACCCGTTTGATCTAAGTAATCAATTTACTTTAGTTGTTCAAAATCATACCGAGTGTGTAAACGAACTTGGTGTCGGTGGATTTGATGTTGGGCACTTGTTAGTGTGGGCAAATACGGGCGGACTTGCTTATACGGCTGCCTGTAATTCGACGTATAAAGGTCGAGCATTTTCTGGTTCAAATTTTTCTTTGTCGCATATTTTTATTGATTATTCAGCACACGAACTCGGTCATCAATTTGGTGCATCTCATAATTTTGCCTCCCAAGAATGTGGTACTTCAGTTTCTGGATTTCGATTTGAACCAGGCGAAGGATCATCGATAATGTCATATGCGGGAGTTTGCGGAGCGCCAGCCAGTTATCAAAATTTCAGTGACCCATTTTTTCATTGCAAATCTATTGGTTCGATGCAAAATTTTATTTCAACGAGTGCGACTTGTTCAACGACCTCTTTGCCAGGAAGTGGAAATGCTTCCGAACCAGTTTCTGATGCAAAATCAGATATTACGGTACCGAAAGAAACGCCGTTTATTTTGGTTGGAAATGGCTCCGATGGAAACGACCCATTGTCTCAACTCACCTACTCGTGGGAGCAATGGGATAATGCAAGTGTTGCCGTTTCGGGTGCGCCTGATTGTGCTTCTACTTCTGATCCATTATTTAAATTTGAAGATCCAGTTAATGAAAAATTCAAATCGTTTCCAAATCTTTCGAGCATTTTAAAAGGCAATAACTCCCTTACTTGGGAAAAACTTCCATGTACAGCGCGTACGATGAATTTCAATTTTGCGGTAAGAGACAATAATCCAAATTGGGGTAGAATCGGACAAAGTCAAATGCAAGTTACCGTAGCCGATACGGGCCCATTCGCGGTTATTACGCCCAATGGTGGTGAAAATTGGACAACTTCGACCAATACCGTAACCTGGTCAGAGAATGGAACATCAGCACATTGTCCGACAGTTGATATCTTATTTTCTACTGACTCAGGCGATACTTATAATATCTTGGCTTTAGGGGTAGCAAATGATGGAAGTCAAAATGTGAGTTTTTCTGGAACAGTAACCAATCATGCTCGAATCTTAGTTCAATGCAGTGTCACTGGCAACTTCAGATCTGCCTCTACTTTTTATGATGTAACGAACGATGATTTTACTATCAATGCCCCAGTTGCTCCTTCGGCTCCATTGCCAGTCGAGTTGATTTATTTTGATGGAAAAGTCACCAATGATGGAAATCTGTTGAGTTGGGCAACTGCCTCTGAAACAAATAATAAAGGATTCTTTCTCGAAAAAAGTTTAGATGGAATTTCCTTTACAGAAGTAGCGTTTCTTGATGGAAAAGGGAATAGTTTTGAAACGAATAATTATTCCTATTTGGACAAAAACCTTTCGCAAAAGACAAATTATTACCGATTGAATCAAATAGATTTTGATGGTGAAAATGAGCTGTCCAATGTCGTTTCGATTTCAAATGAAAAAACAGATTTAGACCTTCTTACGATTTTCCCAAATCCAGTTAAGAACAATTTGATAAACCTCCATTACGCTTTTGGTGATAATGAAATTTTGGATTACGAACTAATTGATATCACAGGCAAAGAGGTAAAAGCAGGAAGTCTTGATGCGCAAGAATCACAAATATCATTACCATCTATCAACGGAGGAATTTATTTTCTTTCAATCAAAAACAGCAGGGGAATATTACAGACGCATAAGGTGATTGTTCAGTAAGACAAGGTTGTCGAGTTGCCGAAAAATTGAAGATTTTTCTAAACAAAAAAGTCATTTGGAATGCTCCAAATGACTTTTTTATTGATCAATAGCAACATGGCAACAATTGGCAACCATGGTAACTCGGCAACCCTTCTCTAAATCGCCTTCTTCCCAAATATCCCTTCCAACTGCTCAATGATTTCCTTCCCATCTTGCTCATATTTTTTGAGCAAATCTCTTAACTCTTGGTCGTTTTCGAGTTCCTCGATTTTCTTTTGAAGGATGCCGTTGTCTTGAAATTTTCTCAAAACACCTTCGAGATCTTCCAAAACGATTTTGGCAGGGCCCTCGTAACTTTTTAAGAACTCTGTCAAATCATCATGGTTTTTGATAGATTCCACTTGTTCCTTCAAAGCAGGGTCGGCTTCCATCGCTTTTGCGAAACTATTGAGTTTGCGTTCCATCTGTTTCCCTTCTCCTTCAAACTCTTTGAGGAGTGCTTTTAAGTCTTCATCGTTTTTGATGTCTTCTAATTTTTGCTTCCAAATTTTGCTGTCCGCGTTGATGCCTTTGCCTTTGTCAGCAACATTGTCAATTACATTTTTGAGTTTGTCAATACCATCGCCATCCAAGAATTTCTTGGCTTGATTGGCCAAATCATCTATGGCATCTTTTGCCTCATCGGCAGATACGTCTATCTTTTGATTTTGGGCAGCGGGTTCTCCCTCGCAACCGATTAGGAATAAACTGAACAATAAAATTGAGCAATGAATTATATTTTTCATGATAATGATTTGTTCGGTGCGCCGGCTCTAAGCCGTCGTCCCGATAAGTTTTGTAATGATCATTGATGCTTTCCTAATCGGTCGGACGGCTTGTAGCCGGCTGACCGATCGGAGTTCAAATATTTTGCGCGTACCGATTCGCCACCTGCCCCTCATATTCAATCTTTTTTTCAAACTCAAAACCACTCTTGATTAGTATTTTTTGAGAATAAATATTTTCGGGATGCGTGATGGCAATGAGTTTTTTGTAAGGTTCTAAAGTTTTTGCAAAGCTAACTAAAGCCTCCGAAATTTCTGTTCCGTAACCATTGTTCCAATGCTTTTTTAAGATGCAATAACCCGATTCTAAAGTGGTAGGGTTGACGAATTGTAATTTTCCATAGGCAATGAATTTTCCCTCTTTTGTCTTGATGGAATAGTAGCCAACCTTGCGATATAATTCATTTTGAGCAAGGGTTTGATTGAAACGACTAATGCCATTTATACGAGCAAAGGCAAAGCCTGTGATATACTTCATCACATCAGGATCGCCAACGGCTAATAGATAATTTTCTAAATCATCTTGTTTTAACTTCTTGTAAATCAGTCTGTTAGAGTGGAAAGGCATAATTAGTTTTTAAGTTCTTTTTGAGCTAATTTGATATTTGCATCATGAAATTTTTTCATAATAATCGGAAAGCTATATCGCTCAAAAAGTTCGAAGGTAGGAAATGGTTCATTGTTCAGAACCGATTTTTTCAACTTTAAAATATAATTTCTCGAATCTTTTATGCGCTGTTCCATCTCTATTTTTGAAGTAGTCAAATCACCATGTCCGGTTATCAAAATTTTGATATCTTCAGTATTGATAATTTCTTCTAAAACATCAATTGTATTTTCGTAAGCAGCAATACTTTCATAAATATACGGAAACTCAATATTGCTCAAATAATCACCAACGATCAGAATGCCTCGCGTTTGATTCAAACAAATCAACCCATCTGCATTATGTCCAACTGCTTGATAGAATTTATATTTTTCGTTTCCGAAAAGGTGCTCTTCAATTGCTCCCGAAATTGCAATATCGATTTGTGGATACTCAATTTTGTAATCTCTTTTGATATAATATTGGTCATCAAATTCGCGGATTTGTTGGAGGTTAGATTCTATTGATTTACTGTCGATGAAGTTTTGAGAGGCGATTTTTTTTGGTTCTTGATTCGTGGGACGACTTTGAGTCGTGCCACGAACGAATTTTTTATAACCAATAATATGGTCGTAATCTGAATGCGTAAAATATAGAAACAATTCTTTTTCTTCTTTCAATTTTTCAACCGTTTTAAAAATAAAATCAACCTCGTTCGGCAGCCAATTCGGGTCAACTAAAAGTAAATGTTCCTCGCCAATTAAAAGGGTAGTGGTGGTTCGAAAGAGTTCACTTTCAAAGATGATAAGCGACTTAGTTTGAAATTGTATTTTCATTGAAAATGGTTTCTACTTTTGCTCATGGTGCATTTGGGGTCTTCGTGCTTGTGCCCCTCGGCTTCGCTCGGGGTACGCCCCGGTGGGCAGTTGGCAATCGACTGTGGGCAATCAGCAACCCACGAATTTATTCGTGATTCGCTCCAAAATCCGCGAAAATCCGTGTTCCAATAAGTCGCTCTCTGAATGTCGCTCTACTCCTTTTTTTGTCTGAATCAGGATTTACAGGATTAAAGGATTTTCAGGATTAGATTGAATCTAAGTTGAAAAATTGAATATCAGTATTGAATACACGTTTCATGCAATCCGTTTAAATCTCTCTTCAATCCGTTAAATCCGTGTCCTCCGAATCGCTCTGTAAAAGTCGCTCTGAGAAAAATCCGCGAAAATCCGCGTTCATCCGCGTCATCCGCGTTCCACTTCATCCCTTCGAGAATGCCGCTCCGAGAAAGCCGCTCAACAAAAATCCGCCGCCAA
>CALHBQ010000498.1 GCA_937930815.1 uncultured Saprospiraceae bacterium
TCATGTGGACTCAACATGTATGGCATGTCCCAGTTCTTGGTTTCACCAGCCAATCCTTCATCTGCCGAAAAGAAGTTTTCTCCTCCATCATACGTTCCATTGATATTCCCATACTGCGTTTCGAAGTAGTAAATATTAGGATCAGTCGGATGAAAAAGGGCTGTAAATCCATCTCCTCCCCAAAGGCGAGGCCAACTATTGATAGAGTCACGATTACCTCCAGTTGTTCCATTGTCTTGTGCACCACCGTAATACAAATCAGGACGATGCGGATTGTATGCCACTCTATAAAATTGAGTGGTCGCAATGTTTTCAATATCAATCCAATCCGTTGTTTCGATATCTGTTTTGTAAAGGCCACCATCTGTTGCCAACGTGAATCCTCCATCTGGTAAAAAGTCCAAATCATGTTTGTCTGCATGTACCGTATATTCCCACCAACGAGGGGAAGCGCGTTCCCAAATCACACCACCATCTCTGGAACGCCACAAATCAACACCCAACATAAATATGTCTTGATCATCATTTGGATTCATTCGAATTTTTCCAAAATACCATCCAAAACCACCTAAAGGATCACCAGCGAATTCATCATTAAAACGTTCTTCATCTATTAGGATACTCCAATTATTACCACCATCATTTGTCTGAATGATAGAGTGCATATCTCTATTATCTGGGCCTATTAAAATTGCGGAAATCACATTTGCGTTTGTACCAGACATGTCCAATCCTATACGCCCCATTTCACCCCCATCCAAATAGGATTCGATTACATTTTCCCAAGTTTGGCCACCATCAGTCGTTTTCCAAATACCCGCATTTTCACCTTCAACAATCGAAATAAAGTCGGAACGAAATCTATCCCAACTCGATGCGTAAACGATATTCGGATCAGTTGGATGAATCAACAAATCAATGATACCTGCCTGATCCGCCACAAACAAAACCTTCTGCCAAGTTGCACCTCCATCTGTTGATTTGAAAAGTCCACGATTCTCATCTCGAATCGAAGGAATTCCCATCGCACCCGCATAAACAATCTGCGAATTGGTTGGATGTACTTCTATTTTTGAAATGATACCATGGTCTGTCAATCCGATATTAGTCCATGTATCCCCACCATTTGTACTTTTATAAATACCGTTTCCTATAAAAAAACCACCTGGAATATTGACATCTCCTGTTCCCACATAAATTGTTTCTGGGTCGTTGGGATCTATTTCAATATTACCTATTGACAAAAATGCTTGGTCGTCAAAAATTGGTTTCCAATTAGCACCCCCATTGGTCGTTTTAAAAATACCGCCATGCGAAAAACCAGCATAAATCACATCTCCGTTTGTTGGATGCACTGCCACCGCATTGATTCGAGCACCAATATTTCCAGGCCCTTGTGTCACCCATTCTTTGTCAAAACCAGGGGTAGTTTTTCGATTTGAAACGCTATTTTTCAAATCTGACATTGATTTATTGAATGCCTTCAAATTAAAATCTTGATCAGGATAAGCACGCATCTGAAAATGATGATCATTTGGGCCCAATTTAGATTCAAGTCGATCAGGTTTATTTACCTTAATTTCATTTTGGCAACTAAAAAATAGCCCTCCAAATAAAAGAAGGAAAAGCATCTTACTAAACTGGTTAATTTCACTTCGCTTCATAACGTGTTAATTTGAGAACCAAATTTATTATTCCAAGTCCAATTCAAGGAATCCTTTGGTTGGTTTCTAAAGGATTTGTCAATTAAAATGTGTTTTGTGGTTAATTGTTCTAATCCAAAAAGTATTTTTAGTTTTGGATGTTAAAAACTACATAGCAAAATGATATTACGAACCATCTTCTTTTTATTAATTGCCGCCAATCTCATTGGGCAACGACCTACCAAAGACCTAACCCAACCCCCATTCACTCCAGGAGTTGAAAGGCTCCAAAGCATGGAAAAACGGAAGGCATTGATTGAAAATTCTTTGGTCAAAAATGTACCATTTAGGAGTGTTGGCCCAACCATTTTTGGAGGACGAGTTTCTGAATTGGCTGTCAATCCGAATAATCCAAATGAATTTTACGCTGCCTATGCCAGTAGCGGTTTGTGGTACACGAAGAATAATGGACAAACTTTTGAGCCACTTTTCCAAAATGAAGTCGTGATGACCATCGGCGCCATTGATGTAGATTGGAAAACCAAAACCATTTGGTTGGGAACGGGTGAGGTCAATTCAAGTCGTAGTTCTTACGCTGGGGTCGGTATGTTCAAAAGTACAGATGGTGGTAAAACTTGGGAACACAAAGGCCTTCGAGAAAGTCATCATATTGGAAGAATCATCGTACATCCCAATGATCCTAAAACAATCACTGTTGCCGTTTTGGGTCATTTATACTCGCCTAATCAAGAACGTGGAATTTATAAAACAACTGATGGTGGCGACTCTTGGAAGAAGGTTTTGTTCATCAATCAAAACACAGGAGTTGTTGATTTAATTCAACATCCATCCAATCCAAAAATCCTATATGCCACGGCATGGGAACGCGAGCGCCGTGCATGGAATTTTGTGGAGGGTGGAAACGGAACTGGTATCTACAAAACAACCGATGGAGGTGATAATTGGAATTTACTAACGAATGAGAAAAGTGGCTTCCCAACAGGAGAAAACATTGGAAGAATCGGTATCAACATGACATTGGATGCAGATGAAAACGAAGTGATTTATGCCATTCTTGACAATCAAAATCGACGTCCAAAAGAGAAAAAAAAGGAAGACAAATTGGTCAAAAAGGATTTTGAAAAAATGTCAAAATCGGACTTTCTAAAATTGAAAAATAAAGACTTATCTCAATTTTTAAAAGAAAAGAAATTCCCTAAAAAGTACACTGCAAAATCAATCAAAAAACAAATAGAAAAAGATGAATTAAAACCAATTGCACTTTTCGAATATTTAGAAAATGCAAATTCATTATTATTTGATACACAAGTAATTGGAACAGAAGTTTATGTTTCTAAAGATGCAGGAAAGACTTGGAATAAAACCCATGATGGCTATTTAGAACAAGTAACTTTTAGTTATGGATACTATTTTGGAATGATACGGGTTAACCCAGCCAAATCAGATGAAATCTACATTGCAGGTGTCCCAGTTTTAAAATCAAAAGATGGCGGAAAAACCTTCGAAAACATCAATGGTAAAAACGTACATGTTGACCATCATGACATTTGGGTTAATCCAAAATTAAATGGTCATTTGATATTGGCAAATGACGGCGGAGTCAATATCAGTTACGACGATGGAGAAAATTGGTACAAAGTCGTTGGGCCACCTGCTGGGCAATTTTACTCGATTTCAGTTGACAACGCCAAACCTTACAATATTTACGGAGGAACGCAAGACAATGGCGTTTGGAAAGGCCCTTCTACGCACAAAGAAACGGCTCGTTGGCAGATGATTGGAAAGTACCCATATCAATCATTGATGGGAGGAGATGGTATGCAAACGGCCATTGATTCGAGAGACAATACGACGGTTTATACTGGTTTTCAATTTGGTTATTATTTCAGAATTGATACCAAAACGGGTAAACGAGAATCCGTTACTCCAAAGCATGAATTGGGCGAACGCCCCTTGCGTTGGAATTGGCAAACGCCTATCCATTTGAGCAAACACAACGAAGATATTTTGTATATGGGTAGCAATAAATTGTACCGCAGTATGAATCAAGGAAATGATTGGACTGCTATCTCAGAAGACCTCACAACTGGTGGTAGAAAAGGAGATGTACCTTACGGAACGCTCTCTTCAATTCATGAATCTGATTTGCAATTTGGACTCATTTACACAGGAAGTGATGATGGAAAAGTTTACATGACTAAAGACGGTGGCGTTGATTGGGAAGACATTTCTATCGGTTTGCCTGAAAAGATGTGGGTGGCTCGAATCCAAGCTTCGATGCACGAAAAATCAAGAGTTTACCTTGCCCTCAATGGCTATCGTTGGGATAATTTTAGAACCTTAATTTATGTCTCTGAGGACTATGGAAAAACATGGACAAAAATTGGTAAAGGTTTACCACCAGAAACAGCGAATGTATTAAAAGAAGATCCTCGAAATCCAGATTTGCTTTATTTAGGAACGGATCATGGCTTGTATATTTCCTTGGATAGAGGTGAATCATTTATGGC
>CALHBQ010000499.1 GCA_937930815.1 uncultured Saprospiraceae bacterium
ACTATCTGATGATGCAGCCATTTGTTCTTCTTTTGAACCTTCGCCAAACAGATTTAAACGAATCGAATGACCTCCCAATTCTTTGATCGAATCAACCCATTTCTTATGATTTTCAACACCTTCCAATCTTTTCTTTTCATCTTGAATTCCTAAATCGCCTTCTCCGTCAACCATTATCAACAGGTTGGTCATTCCATTATCAGCTGCATGTGTTTTGAGATAACTGGTCATTTTTTTGACCGCTGCCAATAAGTTCGGAGTATCCTCATAATACTTCGCATACAGATGATTTACATATTCCAATCCCTCAAAACCTAACTCAGAAGCAGTTTTGGCAAACGTCATCGGATCGACTCCATGATTTCGATAAGATTCGTTGAGCGACCATTGAGCCAACGACCATTTAAAAAATAGTTCATCCACAGGTTCTTCTGTTTTTGTGGTGGAGGTATTGGTTGAATTACCGCAGCCTACCAAACCAAAAGCTCCTAATGATACACTGGCAAGAGAGGTGTTTTTTACAAAAGTGCGTCGCTTCATTTTATACAGGTTTAAAAGTTGAAAATCGTTTTGCATCTGCAATATAAAAAGTGTTATTGTTTTTTTTACAAAAAGTAAAATTGTACTGGAATAAGTCGTCCAGAAAATTCGTTAATTTGATTTTTGAAAAGTGCTGAAAATTTTGGAAGACAATGCTGAAAAATAAAATATCCATCCTGATATTCTTGCTTCTGGCAAGCGCATCACTTTTTGGCCAATATGTCAAATTGCTAAGTTGGAACATTCAAGACTTTGGTGGCTCCAAAGATGAAACGGAATTGGAATTCATCGCCAACGTGATGAAAGATTACGACATCGTGGCGATTCAGGAAGTGGTGACCAATCCAAAAGGTGTTCAAACCTTAGCCAAACTGGCTGATATTTTAAATAGAAAAGGTGCGCGTTGGGATTATAAATACAGCGACCCAACAGACAGTCCTCCTTACAAAACGGAACGATATGCCTATTTGTGGAAAACTAAAAAAGCGAAATTAATTGGTGAGCCGTGGCTTTGGTCAGCTGCTGCTGGCTTTATAGATCGCGAGCCATTTTTTGCTCGATTTGAAGTGGATACGCGGCTCTTACTTTTGGTCAATTATCATGCTCGGAGATTTGATACAGAGCCTGAACGAGAGATTAAATATTTCCGACAACTGCCTGATGAATACCCTGATGACATTTTGGTTTTCATGGGCGATTTCAATGTCAAACCCAAACACACTGTTTTCAATCCATTGAAAAAAATGGGGTATCGGCAGGTTTTGAAAAACGAAAAAACGACGCTCAAAAGAAAGTGTACTAAGAAAGGAATTTACGTGCATCGCTCCATTGACAATATTTTATATCCAGCTCAAAAAACGCTTTTTGAAAATGGGGGAGTTGTTGATTTTGCGGGTGGTTGTGATCAGCTTTTGGAAAGGAGAAAGATTTCAGATCACTTGCCAGTGTTTTTGATTTTGTTGCTTTATCCAGATTGAAACTAATACTTTAGTACGTAAACACAAAGAAGTACATGTAAAAGCACTTTTCAACTGTTCCCACTTTTGAGCAGACTGTAAAAGCTTCGCCAATAAATTTAGTATTATTTTCAGTGTAGCGAGCATTAGATCAAAAAAGCCCCGCAAGTCAAATGACTTACGAGGCTTATGCTTCTTTGAAAGCGGTCCGGACGGGACTCGAACCCGCGACCCCCTGCGTGACAGGCAGGTATTCTAACCAGCTGAACTACCGGACCTTTATTGTGATTTTATAGTAGAAAAAATAATACCAAAAATCATATATAAGTTACTTCTCTTTCGAAGCGGTCGCAAATGTAAGTACGTTTTGTTAATGGTGCAACCATTCGGCGAAAAATTTTTAAAATATTTTACCTTGTTACTCTTGATAGCTATGATTTGCTAATTTTGCACCTCTGTTTTTTCTAAACAATTTAATGAGAATATGGTTTTTTTAGAATTTGAAGAGCAGCTGGAGAGCCTATATGCACAACTTGAGAAAATCAAGCAGGTAGGTGAGGAAGGAGAACTTGATGTTACTCCTATGATTAAGGAATTGGAGAGTAAGATAAAAACCAAGCGGAAAGAGATTTACGAAAATCTTAGCGGTTGGCAGAAAGTTCAACTTTCAAGACATCCTGAACGCCCTTACACGCTCTACTATGTTGAACAAATGTGTCGCAAGTTTATAGAACTGCATGGTGATCGTAATGTCAAAGATGACAAAGCAATCGTTGGTGGTTTAGCAAATATTGATGGTCAATCTGTTGTAATTATAGGTCACCAAAAAGGAGTGAATACCAAGCTTCGCCAATATCGTAATTTCGGAATGGCTAATCCTGAAGGTTATCGCAAGGCACTTCGACTAATGAAATTGGCAGAGCGATTTGGCTTTCCAGTTGTTTCGTTGATTGATACGCCGGGTGCATATCCAGGTATTGAGGCCGAAGAACGAGGACAAGCAGAAGCAATAGCTCGTAATCTTTTCGAAATGGCTCAATTGAAAGTTCCGATTGTTTGTGTTGTAATTGGCGAGGGAGCATCAGGTGGAGCGATTGGAATTGGTTTGGGTGATAGATTGGCGATGTTGGAGAATACATGGTACTCCGTTATTTCTCCAGAATCTTGCTCTTCTATTTTGTGGAGAAGTTGGGACTATAAAGAACAAGCAGCAGAGTCATTGAAATTGACTGCCGATCATATGCTTGAATTCGGAATTATCGACGATATTATAAAAGAACCAACAGGTGGTGCACATGTAGAACCCGAAGCAATGGCTAAATTATTAAAGCGATATATCAAAAAAACCATCGCTGATTTAAGTGAAATGACTCCAGAAGAACGTATTGATAAACGTATTGAAAAATTTTCTTCCATTGGTCGATTCGAAATAGTGAAGAAAGTGAAAGTAAATTAACAACAAGTAAATAAGGGGTCAAACTATCCACATAGTTTGACTTTACTTGATTTAAATAAAGCAAAAGATGAATTTCTTTCAAAAACTTAAGAACAAACTTTATTACAACTCTTTAAATAAATCCCTAAATAAAATCCGAACGTTGAGACTTTCCACGAGTTTGGAAGAGGCCGATACGGTTGGATTATTATTTAATGCTTCTAATGAGGAGCAAACGGAAGTTGTTTTAAAGTATGCAAAAACACTTTCTAATCAAGGTAAAAAAGTATCTGTTCTCGGATATTTTGATACTAAAAAAGAATTAGAAGATATTGATTTCCCATTTTTCACAAAAAAGGAAATTGATTTGATAGGAAAGCCAAAAGGAGAAACTGTAGAAGAGTTTATGTTACAATCCTTTGACATGCTTATCAATCTTACAGGCAAGACCAATCCCCCCTTCGATTATATTATGGCACTTTCGAAAGCATCTTTCCGAGTAGGGCCATCAACGGAAAATACTTATAGCTGCGATTTGATGATCGATACGAAGAATCCTAACGATTTGAGGAATTTCATCAAACAAGCCGAGTTTTTCTTAAACAAAATGACTACACAGCATGAACCAATACCTGCTTAAAGGCACGGGGGTCGCTCTTGTTACACCATTTAAATCTGACGGAGCAGTTGACTACACAGCACTTGAGAAAATAATTGAAAACTGTATTGAAGGAGGCGTTGATTTTTTAGTATCGCTTGGTACTACCGGTGAGGCGATTACTTTATCAAGTGAAGAATGTCGAGCAGTCCTCGATTTTACTTTAAAAGTCAATAAAGGTCGCCTACCAATGGTCGTCGGTTTCTTTGGTGGAAATGACACCAACCAACTTTTAAAAAAAATAAAGGAATTTAATTTCGACGGTTTCGACTATATGATGTCGAGCAGTCCTTCCTATAGTAAACCTTCTCAAGAGGGTATTTATCAACATTTTATGAAAGTGGAGGAGGTGGCACCACTTCCAATTATCATTTATAATGTTCCTGGTCGAACGGCTTCCAACATGACTGCCGAGACAATTGTCCGTTTAGCGAAAGCAAGCAAAAAGTTTGCAGCAGTGAAAGAGGCATCAGGAGATGTAGGACAAGCAGGTGATATTTTAAAAAATAAACCAGATTCATTGGCCGTCCTTTCGGGCGATGATGCTTTAACGATTCCGTTGATGAGTTTGGGCGCAACAGGTGTTATATCAGTAATTGCCAATGCTTTTCCTTTCGAATTTTCGGAAATGGTTGATGCAGCCAATGAAGGAGACTACGGGATAGCTAGGCATTTCCACGAACTTTTACTGGACATTCATCCTCATCTTTATTCTGAAGGAAACCCATGTGGCATCAAAGCAGCAATGCATATTTTAGGGCTTTGTGAAAATGAATTGAGATTACCTTTAGTACCTGTTTCAAAAGAAACTTTTCAACAATTGGAGAAAGAGATTGATAATGTGAAGTTTGCTAATAAAATCGCTTAATTTTAGGTGCATTTTTAATCACTCTGAACCAATTTAAAAAACGTCTGTACATTGTGCAGACGTTTTTTTTTACAAAAATAGTTGTCTAAATCTTATTCATGACACAAACTGAACTCAAACTGCTCTGCCAACAAACCTGTGAAATTATCAACACTGTTGGTGACTTCCTTCGGGATGAATTGGGAAAGGTCAGCAATCAGCAAATTGAAACGAAAAGTCTGAATAGTCTCGTCAGCTATGTTGATAAAACGGCAGAAGAAATGCTTGTCGAACAATTATCAGCAGCACTTCCCAATTCTGTTTTTCTAACAGAAGAAGAAACCATCGAGCAACAAAAAGGAGAATTTAGGTGGATAATCGATCCATTAGATGGAACGACTAACTTTCTGCATCAGATTCCTGTGTTTTCGATTAGTGTGGCTTTGCAGCAAAATGAGGAAACGATTCTCGGCGTCGTTTTGGAAGTCAATCGAAATGAGTGTTTTTCCGCTTTTAAAAATGGAGGTGCTTTCCTCAACGACCAACCGATAAAAGTAAAAGCGAATGATAATTTAAGCGATGCCTTGATTGCCACTGGTTTCCCTTATTATGATTTTGAAAGAGAGGAAGCTTACTTCAAATTATTCAGAAAATTGATTCATGATACACGTGGTATTCGGCGTTTGGGTTCAGCGGCGGTTGATTTATGTTATGTGGCCTGCGGTCGTTTTGATGCTTATTTTGAATACAGTTTGAATTCGTGGGATGTGGCAGCAGGTGCTTTGATTGTGCAGGAAGCAGGCGGCCATGTTTTCGATTTTTCAGGTGTAAATGAATTTCTTTTCGGAAAAGAAATTGTTGCAGTTAATGATGGTTTGAAAAAGGAGTTTATGGAATTGATTCAATCGCATTTTTAATCTCTACTAACCTTAGCGTGATTTTATGTTACACAGAGTTTCGCAGAGAAGACGCAGAGTTGCACAGAGTGTTTTAGTAAACATTTCCTTCCTTAGCAATTCGAAATCCCTTTTCTAAAATCTCTTTCCTTGCCTTTGAATCTGCCTGCAATGCTGGATTAGTATGATTAAAATGAATGAAATAAACTTTCGCTTTTTCTGTTGCTGATAGTTTTTCAAAAACGGACATACTTTCTTCAATAAATGGATGTGGAATTTGGCTCATGTCTCGCCCTGGTATTTCGCCATTTTCAAAAAAAGTACCATCGACAAAAGCGAAATCAACTTTGGCAATTTCTGTGGCGATATCTCTATTCCACAAATGCCATTTGTTGATATCTGGAATAAAAAGATAAGCATGTTTTGGGGTAACGATTTTAAACCCAACCGTTTCTGAAAATTCATCTCGATGTGGTACTCGAAAAGGCGTAACAGCCAATCGCTCGTTCAATTGAATAGTGCTATCCGCCGAGAGGTTTTGCAATGCGATATTTTTAAAATCAACCAATTGACTCCACGGCCCATTTTCCGAAAGAAAAGATCGCATACGCGGCATCGCGAATACAGGAACGCCCTTCGCGCCCATCACTTCATGTCCCAAATGCATGAGTCCTGTGTAATGACCAACATGCGCATGCGTCAAAAAAATACCAGCCAAATCTGGAGATTGAGCCGCCGTCATTTTTTGAAAATGATTCATTTGAAATTTAATATCAGGCGTCGCTTCGAAGAGCCAATATTTGTTTTCTAAAGAATCGAATAACGCCAGGCAGGTGGCATGTCTTCGAAGTTCGGGTTGATTCCAAGCTGCTTTGCAGCAATCTTTTCGACAATCAGCTTGTGGAAAACCGGCATCTTGTGCAATTCCTAAAACTACAATGCCTGAAGACAAAGGATTTGAAAAAAGATTATCAGAATCTTTTGTAGTATTTTTGCAACCGATTACTCCTGCCAAAGTCAAAATAAACAACCACTTGTACATAATTTGAGTTTTGTTTAGCACGAAAATAAGGGTACTCATCGAAAAGAATGATTTGCGAGATGAAAAAGACTTATTTTTGAACAAGTTTACTAACCAGCACTACACATATGATAATTGATGGTTTATTTTTCTTATCGGTTTTAGGAGGTTTCTACTCGGGATTTTCGAGAGGGATCATAAAGACGGTGATGTATGTATTTGCCTCTTTTTTCGGTTTTATTGTAGCTGTGAAGTTTGCTCCTTCAGCTACTGACTTAATTGTACAACTGTCAGGTTCTAACTCTCCATTGATGTATTTGTTAGGGTTTATTTCTTGCTTGGGATTGACGATTGTTGGGATTCAATTATTGGCAAAAGGAATCGAAGGCATTTTACAATCCGCTCGAATTAATATCATAAATAAATTTTTTGGAGGCGTTTTGATGGCCGCTATTTTTGTCTTGATGTACAGTGTTTTGTTGTGGTTGGCTGATTCAGCCCGATTAGTTGCCGAAAAAACAAAAACAGAATCAGCTACCTATAAGATTTTGGAACAATACCCAGGACAAGTAAAAGTTATCTGGACACGAGTGCAACCAACCTTCGAAGACTTTTGGAATCAGAGTTTAAATTTCATTGATCAAATGGAAGACAATTCTATCCAAAGGGATGATTCCAAACCTGAGATATATGACATCGAAGATGATGGAGGAGAGCCTTCGGAAGAATTTTAATTTGGTGGTAAAGGAACAACTTTGAAATAGATGGACTATTCTAAACTTACTTATTAAGCTGACTATATCCCCGACGCCCTTGTTATAGCCCCCGAGCCAAACCGCTTCCGAATTTTATCCATTGCATTGAGAAGATTGATTTCTTCTTCTGTATCGTTGAAAAGGTCGATTTGATAATTGCCATTGACCATGTTGCTAAAAGTGACACCCAGAAGGCGCACCATAATTCTACGTTGAAAAAGCTTATCGAATAACTCATGTGAGTGACGAATCAACTCTCGATCATTGGAAGTAAAAGGTATCCGTCGTTGTTGGGTGTGCGTATCAAAATCGGTGTAGCGCAGTTTTACTGCGATGGTACTGGTTAGCTTATTTTTTTTACGAAGTTCAAAAGCTAATTGAGTTACCATTTTGGTCAATCGGTCTTTGAGGTTTTGTACGTCTATGGTGTCTGTTTGAAAGGTACGCTCTTTCGACATCGACTTTTGATGATGAAAAGGAATGACAGGACTGTTGTCGATACCATTCGATTTTTGATGTAGTGAAATGCCGGGTTTTGCACCAAATTCACGTTGAAGCAATTTTACTGGAATTTCAGAAAGTGTCTTTACTTTTCGAACGCCCATGATCCGAAGTTTGCGATCGGTTTGTTTGCCGATACCTGGGATTTTGCCGACAGGCATGGGTGCTAAAAAGGCTTTTTCCATTCCGTCATCCACTTTAAATTTGCCATTTGGTTTGGCGAAACTTGCACCTATTTTTGAAACCAATTTATTGATCGAAAGCCCCATTGACATCGGTAATCCGCTCTCTCTAATGAGTTTTTCGCGCATCTCTTGCGACCATTTCCAGCAGCCAAAATATTTGTCCATTCCCGTAAGGTCGAGATTGAATTCATCAATAGAGGCCTGCTCAAAAAGCGGTGCTTCACTTGCAATAATTTCTTTGATGATTTTGGATTGTTTGGAATATTCTTCCATGTCTCCGCGCACCACGATGGCGTCGGGGCATAGGTTCAAAGCCATTTTCATAGGCATTGCCGAGCGCACACCAAAGTGCCGAGCTTCATAGCTGCAAGATGCTACCACGCCGCGTCCTTTCGTTCCACCGATGATGAGCGGTTTCCCTTTCAATCGGCTATCGCGAAGCACTTCTACTGAGGCGAAGAATGCATCTAAATCAACATGTAAAATGGCCTTTTGTTCAAACATATATTTTCAACAGAAAGATAAATAAACTTTTTTGTTTCAAAAGTACGTCTTGATTCTATATATTTGCAACTGTTGTGCTGTTAAAGTTTCCATTTGTGGAAAACTTTAAAAAGGCGTTAGAGCTTGTTTAATATTGAACGTTTGAAAACAGTGATTGAGTCGAATACGACTGATTATTTTCCTGCGCCTGAATTGGTGGAGGGAATAATTGAATAGAATAATAGCTATTAAAAATGAAGCCTCGTAAATCGTTGATTTACGAGGCTTTTGTTTGTTAAAAAAGGAGATTCGAAAATTTGAAATCGTTTTCTGTGTTTTTGGATTGAAAACAAATTATCTTTTATGAAAAACGGACTTCTCTTAATTTGCCTCTGCCTTTCTTACTCAACTATTTTTGCTCAAAAAAGTAACATCAAAAAATCTTTAAAAACTTATCTCAATGCTTCTTACGATAGCGAAGTGACTGTTCAAAATTTTCCTGGTATTTTTCAAATAAAAATGACAACGGAGTCCAATTTGGCCATCGGTAATTTCTCACCAGCAATCTCTTTTTTTAAAGGGAAATATTATGTGGAAGCTGAGGTTTCAAAGTTACTTTTTGGTATAAAAGACGATGTCGTAATTGTGGAATTTATTGGTCAAGATATTTTAGAAATCATCGGAGGCGAACGAAGAACGAGTTTCGATTTTGCTTTTCGAACAGAGGCAGGAATAGATTTATTCTATAAAAGCACATTGATTCGTCCGATACTTGGTTTTGGAATTCAGCCCTATATTTCTACTGCTCAAATCAAACCAAAAACATCCCAAAGTCCACCAATTTATACAACAATTGGCGGCACTGATTTACAGTTTATTCCACGTTTTCAATTCTTTTCGGATAAGAAGTTATTTGTTGATTTTAATATGATTTTCAGTGTTTTTAATTTTGGAAAAACATATTATCGAAGGGCAGATCCCGGATTAACGATAGACGAGCAAATAGATTCAGCTTTTTATTCCAATTTTTTTTCGGAACGGTTTGGGGCGAGATTGGGAGTTGGTTATCGAATTTAACTCGAGATAAGTATTGACTTCTACTTAATAAGGATCAACATCCACATTCACCCGCACACCCGAATATCCCCGTTCTTTTTTCAAACGAGCGATGGAGTCTCGAATCAGGTTTTTGGTAGCAGTCAGCACCTTGCCGCTATTTTCCAATTTTATTAAAATGTCTAAAATGTATTGGCCGCGAACGCGAGAGACGTACGGAACAGCTGGCCCTTTGAGGCGATCACCCAAATCTCCTTTCATGTAAGAGGCAAAAATTTTTGCGCCATGATTGAGGGTGTCAGGTTTTTTATGCTTGAGCGTAATTTTTATCAATCGAGTAAATGGCGGATAACGGAATGCTTGCCGCTCCATAATTTCACGCGCAAAAAAGGTGTCAAAATCATATTCTAAAACTTCTTTCAAAACGGGATGCGTTGTATTCATCGCTTGGATGATAACTTTTCCCTGTTTCTTTTTTCTACCTGCGCGACCCGATACTTGGGTGATTAATTGAAAACCTCGTTCACTTGCTCTGAAATCTGGAAACTGCAAAAGTTGATCTGCCGAAATCACGCCCACCAATCCAACATTTTCAAAATCTAAACCTTTGGTGACCATCTGTGTACCAACAAGAATATCAATGCGCCCTTCCTCAAAGTCATTGATAATTTTTGCATGCGCATTTTTTGTGCGAACGGTATCTAAATCCATCCGACCGATTTTAGCATCGGGTAGATAGATTTTGAGTTCGTCTTCAATTTTTTCGGTACCAAAACCTTTCAAACTCAACTCCTGCAAACCACAACTCGGGCAAGTCTCAGGAATGCCCATCGAATAGCCACAATAATGACATTGCAGATTGTTAGAAAATTTATGATACGTCAAACTTACATCGCAATGAATACACTCCTGATGCCAAGCGCATTTTTCACAATGAATGGTCGGAGAGTACCCTCGACGATTTTGAAAAAGAATCGCTTGTTCTTTATTTTCTAAAGTTATTTTGAGTGCTTCGATAAGGTGCGAAGTAAAATGCGATTGCATTTTTCGCAGCTTTGTTTCTCGTTTTGCATCTGCAACCGTAAGGCTTGGCATCTCAATTCCTCCAAAACGATCTGGCATAACCACTAAACCATATTTGCTTTTTTGAGCATTGTAATACGTCTCAATCGCAGGGGTCGCAGTACCGAGTAAAGTTTTAGCATTAAACATATTTGCCAAAACAATTGCTGCATCACGGCCATTGTATCGAGGAGCTGGATCGCGTTGTTTGTAAGATGAGTCATGCTCTTCATCGACCACAATCATGTTGAGTTTATGATAGGGTAAAAACAAAGCAGAACGCGCACCCATCACAATTTTCTTCTGGCCTTTTGCTACTTTTTGCCAAGTTTCCACGCGCTCATGATTATTCATTCGCGAGTGATAAATAGCGATTTGATCACCGAAAATCAGACTCAAACGAACGATGAGTTGCGTCGTCAACGCAATCTCAGGCAGTAGGTATAAAACCTGCTCTCCTCTATCAATTGCAGCTTGAATCAACTCGATATAAACACGCGTTTTTCCACTACCTGTTACGCCATGCAAAAGGACAGTTTGCTTTTCTTTGAATAGTTGATCAATCTCTTTCAAGGCTCGAATCTGTTGATCAGAAAGTGTTTTGGCATCCTCTATATCTCCATCATAATCGGCTAAACGATCGACTTCTTTTTTATAAACTTCCCAAATTCCTTTTTTCTCAATCGCTTTTATTACGGTCGAATCTACGCCTGATACTTTTTGTATCGCTTGCGATTTTACATCCTCCGTTTCTTTTTCTAATTGTAAAAAAGCAAGTAGGGCGTAGGTTTGTTTTTCGGAACGTTTCAGTAAGTCAAATGCTTCCTGCATGCGTTCTCTTTCAGAGAGATAGGGTTCTTTTAATCGAACACAGCTTATTTTTTTTGCTTTGAATTTTTCTTTTAGCTCCTCTTTTAAATAAATCACTTTTTTATCCAAAAGACCTGTGATTACATGATAGACAGACTTGATATTGAGAATGTCGCGCACATCTTTTAACGTCAATTCATCTTGCAATGAAAGTGCTTCCGCGATCATAAATTCATTATCGGTCAGGCCAGTCATGTTGGCATCATAAAGTGGGCTGAGGGTAATAATGGTTTCGCTGCTGAGTTTGAGATTTGTCGGTAGTGCAGCAGTCATTACTTCACCAATATTGCAGGTGTAATACTCCGCCAGCCATTGCCAAAACCGCCAATGCGTTTCGTTAATTGTTGGCTCTTTGTCCAAAATGGAAAGAATCGCTTTTGGTCGATAACCTGAATCTGCTTCCGCTTTCGTACCTATAATAATGCCGCTATACAATTTGCTTTTGCCGAAAGGCACTTCGACTCTCATTCCAAATTGTATCTCACCCACCAAATCCTCAGGCACGTAATACGTAAACGTATTGGGCAAAGCCAACGGCAAAACAACCTCCACGTAACGATTGGAGGACTCGATGATGTGATATGAAGCGGTTTCTTTCATTCAGGTTCAAATGTAGGAAAAGACTTTTTTAGAACCTGTAAGTGAGTAGGAAAGTTGAATTAAATTAAAATTCATTGTGTGGACGCATCGAAATTAACGGTGTCGGAACTACGTCCCTTCGTCTGTTTTATAACGACATTTTGCTGCAAACGGTGACGACCAGATGGGCCTCTGCTGTAAAAAGTCCGTTAGGACTGGCTCCGTTTGTAGAAGATATGCTACGAAATACTTACTAAGGGACGTAGTTCCGACACTGTTAGTTCTATTTCGGTTGTACTAAAAAATTACGGAAGCATGACAAAGGTTTAACCCTCCAAAACCCCATCATAAATACTCCTCATCTCAATTTCCAAATCAATAGATTCAAAACGAACGATTGTATGCTCTCCTTCAAAACGAGTGATGCGCCAAAGGTCAGATTTTGGTTGGCGGTAATAGATGTCTATAATCTTGTTTTCTTGTTGAATGAGTATGTACTCTTGTAAGGAAGGGATATTTTGATACTTATGGAATTTATCGCCACGGTCGTAACTGGCAGTACTTTTTGAGAGGACTTCGACGATTAGAATTGGATTGCAAATGGCATGTCCTTCATCAGATTGTTCTATAGCGCCACATACGACAGAGGTATCAGGGTAAACGTAAACATTCAAATTTTTAATGAATGTTTTTACGTCGCTATTAAAAGTTCTACAGCCTGATTTTTTGGCATTTAGGCGTGTTTTGATTTCGGTGTGAATATTACTTCCAATAATTCCATGGTTCAAGGTGCCACCTGACATTGCATAAATTTCACCATTATGAAATTCATACTTTACTTGGTTTTTGACCTCTAATTCGAGGTATTCTGCAACCGTTATGTCTGATTTTTGTGGAATTCCCATACGAGAAATTTTTATTCAAAGATAAAGAAAAAATTAACTGAAAGGTATATTTCTATTCCTGCTAAAAGAAAACGTCTTACTTTTGCGTTATTGAAAAGCCTAAAGTCTAATTTTAGCCCCTAATTAAAAAGTTGACCAGTTACACTATGTCCTTTCAAAAAATCATCGGTTGTGTTTTTGTTTTGCAGTTTTTGATGCTAACTGCCTGCGATCCAGAACCGCCAGCTAAAGAAAATCTCGGTGATAAAATCATCGGTCATTGGGAAGTATTCGAAGCGACTCGCAATGAGAAGACTACGACGACGCTCGAAGATGCTTACTTTGACTTCGAAGGAGAAGGAAAAGCGATATTGAATTTAACAGGAGAAGATCAAATTGCTTCCTATACGCTTACGGAAAATGTTATCAACATTTCTGGAACTCAGATGGATGGAGATTTTACTATTGAAAAAGTAAGTGGAGACACTTTAGTGTTGAAAACCAAGCAAACGTTCAATGAAATCCCGTTCCGGTTTATTTTTAATTTGAAAAAGGTCGAGAAAACGATTATACCAGAGGAAGAGATTTAATTCCCCCCAATCTCCGGCATTGTCGGTGGGTCTAATTGCAACTCCAAAACAAAAGCACAACTTGCTTCATTTCCACTTTCATCTTCTACGGTTATGGTTATGGTATGAACGCCGGTTGCTAAAATAGTACCTACTGCTGGCGATTGAGTAATCGTCATATCTCCTAAAATGCTACAATTATCTGTAATAGTAACTTCCGATAAATAGTCCATAACTTCCAATTCGCAACCAGAGCCGGTTTCGATTTTATTATCAGGACAATTTACAGTCGGTGCAATCTCATCTTTTAGATTTATTTCAATTTGGCATAAAGTGGAGTTGCCACTATTGTCTTCTGCAGTTAATGTAATTACTTGTGAGATTGGAACGTTGTCGAAAACTGTACCTGCTGCTGGAATTTGAGTAATGGTCAAATCGTTATCATCTGCACATTCGTTTACTCCAACGACCAAACCTGAGAGGTCTTCTAAAGTATATTCACAATCGCCATTGAGATTTTTTTCTAAATCAGTTGGACAAGTGATGATTGGATCGGTTACATCTTGAAAAGTAAGTTTGAACGTACAACTTACAGTACCACCATTATTATCATCGGCTGTGATTGTAATAATTTCTTCCGTCGGCGAATCATTGAATTCCGTTAAAGGCGTTGGTGATTGAGTGACGGTAATCACTCCAGCAGGGGTGCAATTGTCATCCAATATTACCATTCCTCTGTAGTCGCCTAAAATGGCTTCACAGTTTGCGTCCAAATCAGCAGTTTGGTCAGTTGGACAAGTTATGCCTGGATTAGTTTCATCTATAAGCGTCACTTCCAATGTACAATCTTTTGTATTCCCACTTTCATCTTTTGCGGTTAAAGTGATGATTTGAGTGGTGCCATTTCCCGAAAGGGTCGTTCCTGCCAAAGGATTTTGAGTAATAATAATATCGGATGGTGCGGAACAATTATCTGTTGAAATGGCAGTAGCCGTATAATCTGGCAAAACAACTTCACAGTTATTATCAACAACCAAATCTGCATTTAACGGGCAAGTTATCGCTGGGTCAATTGGATCATTTAAAGTCATGTTGAATGAACAATTGGCGGTATTTCCATTGCCATCATTCGCGGTAAGCGTAAT
>CALHBQ010000500.1 GCA_937930815.1 uncultured Saprospiraceae bacterium
TAACGGCGACTATATGTTTGCAGGTTTTGCTGAAACCAACCAAAGTTGGCAGGTTTATATTATCAGAACAGATGTTGACGGTGATTTAATCTACGAAAAAGACTTTGGTGGAAACAGAACCGAAAGAGCATATGATATGACAGCTACTCCAGATGGAGTTGTCGTAACAGGTGATAAGACAGAAACTTTCGGCCAACCATTAGACATCCTTGTGATGAAAATTTCTGATGAAGGAGAAATGGTTTGGGAGAAAACTTATGGTGGAAGCGAAGTTGACCAAGGGCAAGCAATTATCAATACACCTGATGGCGGTTTCTTAATCGCAGGAGAATCTGATAGTTACGGTAACGGAAATAATGATATGTTTTTGTTGAAGTTGAACTCTAACGGGGATTCTTTATGGATGAAAACCTTTGACAATATTAATGAAAATGATGGAGCTGAAGATGTAATTCTAAAGGAAGATGGAAGTGGTTATATTGTGATGGGGGGTTCTGGAAATGTTAGTGCTAATCTATTCTTAATTGAAACTGATTTAGATGGAAATGAAGTAAACCGCTCAATATTAGATAGACCTCAAAATTTTGAACCAAAAGCGATAGTAGCATCTGATAATAGTTACTTAGTAGCAGGTGGATTTTTTGACAACGGAATTAGAGCTATCATTACTCGCTTTGACTTGAATTTAAATGAAATTGCGAATCGATTTTACGGAAATGGAATCGAGCAAGGTTTCAATGATATAATCAAAACTAATAAAGGCGATTTTGTCGCAGCAGGTTATATACTTGAAACAGCAGAAAGCATTAAAGCTTATATGGTTTTAGTCGATGAAAATTTAGTTCTTAAAGAAGAACAGGTAATCGGAGACAATGTAAATGTTCGCCAAATCTTTGGGATTGCAGAGGAAACAACATTTAGAGGGGGCTACGGATTTGCAGGAAGAATTGGAGATGTTGATATCACAAGTTTTGTATCAAATGTTTTATTCGTAAGAACAGACGAATCATTATACATACCACAAAAGTTCATTGAAGGAAATGTTTTTGTTGACAATGGTAACTGCCAATTAGATTTAGGTGAACAACCGCTTTCAGATTGGATAGTTACACTAAGAGGTGCCAACGAATTTCTTTACGCTTCTACAGATGAAGAAGGAAATTATTTCTTCCGAGTTGATGAAGGAGAATACACCTTGGGCCTTAAAGTTGATAATGAAACTTGGGATCCATGTTTCAACGATAGAACATTCGATATCACGGGCACTTTAGATTCTTTCTCAGTTGACTTTCCAGTTTTGGCTGCACATGATTGCGCTTATATGGAAATCGACATCTCTGCTCCTGAATTAGTGATTTGTGAATCAACAGATTATAAAGTTCAGTACTGCAATAAAGGAACAGTCGATGCAGAAAATGCAACAGTTGAAATTAAAGTGGATGAGTTTTTAACCATAAATCCAGGTGCTACTTCTCTTCCTTTTAGTGTGACCGATAACTTGTACACTTTTGATATCGGACAAGTAAGAGCAGGTGACTGTGGAGAAATCATCATCAATGCTACTTTAGATTGTACAGAACCAGTACTTGGACAGGTGCACACTTTGATTGCCAAAATTACTCCTGACAGTATTTGCACACCTGCAAGCACAAGTTGGGATGGTTCAAGTGTAAAAGTTGAAGCAGTTTGTGAAAATGATAGTGTAAAATTCTTAGTAACGAACACTACTAATATTGATATCCAAGGAAAACAAACATTGGTAATTGAAGATGAAATTTTCATGAGACCAATTCCAATTGATTTGCCAGGAGATAGTACGACAACAATTACATTAGAAGGAACGGGTGCAACTTGGAGAATCATTGTCCCACAAGACGAAAATCACCCAGGAAAAAGTAACCCAACAATCGCAATAGAAGGTTGCGATGATTCAGGAAATATAGTAACAGGTCATGTCACTCGCTACGAAGAGGATGAAAAAAATCCATTCGTCGCAGTAGAACCAATAGAAAACGAAGAAAATTCCAATACCGATTATTTATTTTTGAGAGGCTATCCCAAAGGCGTCCATGACAGTTTAGTTACTACCCAAACCGATTTAGAATATCATTTCCGATTCCAAAATACAGGGAATGATACACTGAGGAGAGTAGTCGTAAGAGATACCATCTCCTCAAACCTTGACATTACCTCTGTGCGATTCGGAGCAAGTAGTCACCCTTACACTATTAGAGTGTATGAGTCTGGCGTTGTGAAATTTATTTTTGACGACATCAACTTGCCACCAGCCGCCTTTAGTCAAACAGCTTCAAAGGGTTTTGTAAAATTTAAGATTTCTCAAAAACCGAACAACCCTGAAGGAACTGTGATTAACAACGGTGTGGCGTTGAGTATGGATTTCGAAGAAGTTCGATTTTCAAACAATACGAAACACGTAATTGGAGGAACCCAATTGACCGATTTTATTACCGTGTACACGGATTTGGGAGAGATCTTCTACCCGAACGTAGAAGTGAATGTTTTCCCAAATCCGTTTTTTGAAGAAGCAACGATAGAGGTAAATGGCCCATCGTTTAAAAAATATGAGTTTGAAGTGTATGATGTTTCTGGTAGAACCGTCATGACCAAAACTCAGTTTCAAAACCGATTTAAAATTAGAAGAAATAATCTTCCCAAAGGATTATACTTCTACCGAGTTACTGGAGATGATAATTTATTAAATACTGGTAAAATAGCAGTTCATTAAAATAGATTAAATCTACCTCCTGTTTTCCAAAACCGATTTTTTTATGCCCCGGCAAAAGAGCCGGAAGAGCCAATTCCAAAAGCTGATTACTTGGGTTCTCCTCTGAGGAGGAGGAGAACTCACTTTTTAAATTTTCTTTAGCTTTTTGGCTCCAACAATTTGACAATTTGTTTTGTTATTTTCATGAGATTATTTTTTGTTAGCAATGTGTACTCTTCCTTAAAAAGGGTAGAACATGTTTAGCAGAGTCCCTGATTTTTTACAATCTGATTTCCTAAAAACCGATTTATACCAAACCGAACCGATTTTAAAAGGGACTCTGCTATTCTAACTTTTTTGAATTTGTCTCGTCTTAATAGCGAAACTAAAAAGATATATTTTGTGTGGCTATTTTTAGCACCACAATGAAGAACGTTTTTTTCTTGAGATTATAATTTGTTATTATGTTTGGCCGTCCGCTTGGACGGCCTTTTTTTTGCCTGAACTACTTTTTCTTCTTGCTTTCTTTTTTCTCTTTCTTTTCTTCCTTCCGTTCCTTATTCTCTCTTCCCAAAAAAGTAATTTGATCTTCTTCCAAAAGTGGCTGGTACAAAAACTTCAGCAGTAATTGGATCGTTGCCAAGACATCCTTTTCACAATAAACTGCAATGCGCTCCAAATCATCCTCGTCCCAATAAACGCGACCGACTTCGCTACCATCAATGTCATCCTTAGGAGAAGGGAAGCCTAAAACACCAGCCAATAATTTGAGCGAGGTATAGTTTTTATAATCTCCGAATTTCCACATATTCATCGTATCGAGCAAGTGTGTTGTTTCCCATGGTTTCTTCCCATAGAGTTGCATCATATTAGGTGGCCAAATTTGATGAACGACCATGCGTCTGCACATGTAAGGCACATCAAACTCTTTGACATTATGCCCACAGATATATTGCTTGGCTGGATTGGTGTAATATTGATTCATCATATCCGCAAAATCCTCTAATAGCTCTTTTTCGTCATCACTGGCAAATGATTTTAAACGAACGAAAAGTTTTCCTTCTTTGTCTCGATGAACAATTCCAACGGAGATACAAACGATTTTTCCGAATTCTGCATAGATAGCAGCGCGGTCTTTATAAAGTGTACTTATTTCATCAGGTTCCAATTCTCTGCGTTCTATTTTGGAGGCTTTGTGCGCCCACAGAACTTGCATAGTAGGATTGAGTTCTTCGAAGGTTTTAACTCCGCAAACAGTCTCGATATCTAAGAAAAGTACGTTGGTAACATCTATACGAACCATTAATTTTTAGATTAAGATTATTAATATTTCATAACAATTTCATAATGAAGGTTTTATAAAAACGTAATGTTATGCATATTTAAATAATTTTTAACGCTTAACGCAATAAAGAGGCACTACAAATCATTAGTTGTTGTAATTTTGTGACCCTTTAATCTGCACTTTTTTGATAAAACACATTTACGTTTATAGAAGATTTTATAAAACTTCTAAACCGAATTTAATTAACTTACAAACAAAACTTTATTATGAGTTCAAATAATAATTCGCAGCAAACGCTAATTGCTATTGGTTCAGCGATAATTATTGCACTATTAGGTACCGTTGCTTACCTTTTTATCAATAAAAACGACACTGCCAGTCAATTAGAATCTACCAATTTGAAATTGGAGCAAACGATTCAATTACGTGATTCTTTGGATAATCAGTTCAACTCTGCTATGTTGGAATTGGACGATATGAAGGGCACTAATGTTGAATTGAATGAAATCATCGAGCAACAAAAATCTGAATTAACGAAGCAAAAAAATAAGATTGCAGGTCTTATTAGCAGCAAAAGAAAGTTGGGTGAAGCACGTGATGAAATTGCTGGCTTAACAGCAAGAGTTGATCAATACATTGCTCAAATCAATAGTTTGCAAGGAGAAAAAGATGTTCTTATTTCTGAAAAGCAAACTTTGACAGCTGACTTAACAACTTCGCGAGCAGTAAACGACGAGTTGACTACTGCTAAAGCAACTTTAGTAAGTGAGAAAGAAGAATTGATTACGGTAAGAGAGCAATTAGCTGAAAAAGTAAAAATCGGTTCTATTGTTAAAACAAGTAAAGTGACTGTTCAGCCATACAAGAAGAGAAAGAATGGTAAGTTGGACAAAAAGAAATCTGCTAAAAGAACTGACCTTTTGGAGATGTGTTTTAACATAAACAGAAACGGAGTAGTAGAAGCAGGTGAAGAGTCATTCCAAGTTGTTTTGATGGACCCAGCAGGAACTCCTGTTTTGAATGATACACAGTCTGGAAGTTTCGAAAGTAAAGAATCTGGCCAAGAGGTAAGATATACGTACGAAGTAACTGAAGCTTACGAGAATGTTGATAAAAACGTATGCATTCAGTACGAAGATCCAAACGGATACCAAAAAGGAACTTATGAAATCCTTATTTACAATAAAGGATTTTTATCAGGTACTGGAAGTTTTTTCCTAAAATAATAAGACCTTTTTATTGATTCTCAGTAAAATTCTGTGATTTGACTGAGAACAGATTTAAGTTTAGCAAAGTTGAAAATATCAACTTTGAGTTGAATCCTATCGCCGGAATGATGACCTTTGTCATTCCGGCGATTTTGTTTTTAAAATTTCTCCGAACCCTTTTATTTATTTGTTGTTGTAACCGACTTAAATGATAGTTTAAGCCATGGGCAAAAAGCAGAAAAAAGTAAAAAATCAAGAGAAACCCGACTTTATCAATCCAATTGATATTGACCATGTAGCGGAAAATCCGCACTTGTTGCCATACGCACACACGGTGGGTGGAGCAGTGATTAAACCAGTTGATAAAGGTCGTATAAAAGGACTGGCAGTCTCTGCGATGTATGAGCAGACAGATATGCAAATGTCGCAAATCAAAGAGCAAATCGACTTGCTTGCGGCTCAGGCACGCGCCATTCACAAGCGAATTGAAATCTCAGAAATAATTTATCAGGCAGAGATGAGTATCAAGCCATTGATTAGTCATACTTACCATCTTTATAAAAGAAATAAAACGGGAAAGCATCTGCTTTCTATGGTTGCGCCCGATGAGTGGGGACGTTCGAGCACTTTAATTTTTGTAGCGACGGTAAAGTTATTGGCGGATCATACTTGGGATATTTTGGCGCAGGCAGCAGAGGATGTGCAAACGACGGAAGAGGCGGAAACTACCGAGGAAATGTAAATTCGTTTTTAAAATAGCGTAAGTGACTTAGTGAAACGCGGATGAAGCTGATGAACACGAAACTTCGCGGATTTCTGAACTCACAAGAAACCCTCCACATCA
>CALHBQ010000501.1 GCA_937930815.1 uncultured Saprospiraceae bacterium
CCTGCTCGTTCAGAAACAAAAAACAAAGTTCTTCCATCGGTAGAAAGCGAAGGTTGAGATTCCCAACCCGGCGTGTTGATTGGTTGTCCTAAATTTCTTGGTTTGCTCCATTGCCCTTCTGTAACTTGACGTGAGTAATAAAGGTCACAACTTCCCAAACCATCTTTTCGATTACACCCAGTGAAAATGAATAGTTTTCCATCACCAGAAATGGTCTGCGCCCCTTCATTCAGGTGCGTATTAATCGAAGCCATAGGTACTGCTTCTGACCACCCATCTGCTGTTCTTTTCGAATAGAAAAAATCTTCTGACCCCTTATGCTGACGGGTAAAAATAAAGGACTCATCATCTGCCGTAATAGTCGGCAGGTACTCCTGTGCATCAGGGGTGTTGATATTGTCGGTTAGTCTTTGTGGGTTATATGGAACTGGATTTTTGATGGCGTTCGCCGCAAATTTTCCATTTTCGACGTATTGTTTTGCTTTTAAAATTCGTCCTTCATTTTCAGTTTCTTTAGAGAGATAATCTTCAAAACTTTCAACAGCTGCTTCGTATTTTTTGATTTTCCATTGGGTTAGTGCCAATGTATAATAAATATTTTTGCTGTAATTGGGAGCATTTTGAATGATTGATTTAAAATCTGCAATTGCACCTTCGTAGTCCTTTTGGTCATGTTTGCAATTTGCAATTTGTGATTTTGCATCTATGAAATTTGGGTCTTCTTTCAATGCCTTATTATAAAACTTAATGGCCTTCTCAAAGTCTCCAACCTTAGCGGATTTTCTACCTGATTTATAAAATTTCAATGCTTTGGGAGCAGTGGTTTTACGTGTAGTATAAGTCTGCGCATTTATTTGTTGAAAGCAAATCGCAAAACAAAAAAGAAGCAAAAATCGAATCATAATTATCGTTTATCTTTTTAAAAGACGAAAAGAATCGGGGTCTGTTATTCTACGTTGGTCATTCTTACTTTTTCCATAGATAAAAAAAGCATGCCTCGAACTTGTTTCGGGGTAACCAAAAAAATCTACTTCCTTTCAAAGGCCTACCGGCTGAAAGGAAGCCGCCTCCCGCCTATTTTGACGAGTTCACATTTTATCTAACGAAAGTTGAAAGGAAAGGATTGTTTTGGAAGGTGCTTATTGTAAGGGCAATTCATGAATTGCCCTTACAATAAGTAGATGGAGAGCTTACTCTTTATTTTTCGAATCAATCAAAATCGTAACCGGCCCATCATTGAGTAACCGTACTTTCATATCGGCTCCAAACTCACCTGTTTGAATAGGTTTGCCAGTAGTAGCTTCCAGCGTTTTTACGAAATTTTCATACATCGGAATCGCAAATTCGGGACGAGCGGCTTTGATGTAGCTGGGGCGGTTTCCTTTTTTTGTGCCCGCGTGGAGCGTAAACTGGCTGACGACGATAATGTCTCCATCAACATCCATGACGGATTTATTCATCACGCCTTCGGCGTCATCGAAGATTCTTAGTTTGCTGATTTTGCCGCAGAGCCAATTGATATCGTCTTGCGTATCCTCGTTTTCAATACCCAATAAAATCAAAAGCCCCAATCCGATGTTGGCCTTTTTCTGACCTTCAATCGTAACGGAAGCTTCACTTACTCTTTGTATTACGATGCGCATCTTGTTTTTTGCCGAAAGGTAAGAAATGAAGATGATTGTTGAGATTGTTTGATTGCTAAATTGTTAGCACAATGCGTTCTCTGAACCGTACACTGAGCGAAGCCGAAGTGTACAAAAGCAGGGTTCGAGTGCTATTTATGTAGGCTTCGGCTTCGCTCAGCCTACGGATTGGAGCAATCAATATTCCTTCTGCATTTCTCGTCCTCGTTTACCTTTGCTAACACGATTGAGAAGTCGCTGTTTAAAACGTTTTTCGAGTGGCTCCAACATCGCAATTTTGCGAGGAGGAATGGCCGTTCTAAGTTTTTCGAAATATTCTCTTTTAGTGGTGAGTACTTTTTCTTCTATTTCGAAATGGTTTTTGATAAAGGCTTCTGCCTCCTGATCAGACATCTCTTTCAATCCTTCTACTTTTTTTCTTCCATCCTTTTTGAGCGCCCTTAGCTTTGAACTCATTTCTCTGTAGATGGGCCAAAATTTTTCTGATTCTTCTGGCGTGAGTTCTAATTTTTCGGTTAAAAAAGCGATTCTTAAAGATTTGATTCTTTCTTCTCCCCGGTGCATTCTCTCTCCATTTTGAGCGAATACAACGGTAACCATAGAACCGAGTATCAAGGTGATTAAAAATATATTTTTCATAATTCGTAATTTTAATTTACTGGATTGCTTTCTTAAAATAATTGTTCGAAAGCATCATCGTCAAGGTTTTCAAAATTGTTGTCGAGGTACTCATTCAATTCATCATCGTCGTAATTTGAATCTATAAAAAGGTCGTCTTCATCCTCTGTAATTTCTAATAAAGAAGCCGATTCAAAATCTTCAATGTTACTATCGATGTAAGCCAAAATTTCTTCTTCTGAGATATCTTCGATGGCAAATTGTTCGGTAGCTTTTTCTGTATTAAAAAATATACCAGCTGCAACCAACGCTAAAAAAGTAGCAAAAGCCAAAGCAGGAACTGGTTTAAAAATGGCCTTCCACCATGGATTTTTTTGAGGCACTGTTGAAGTTTTGACTTCTCCCTTCAATTCCTGAATCACACTTTGTTGCATGTTGTGAAACAGGTTTTTAGGAACCTCAGGTACTTCGCCAACCTTTCTCAACTTAGCGAGTTTTGGCGAAAGCCCTTCCAATTCTTTGTTTATATTGTCTTTCATAATATTATTCTTGTTCTTAGAAAATATCACTTTCTTTTAAATAAGTTTCTACCTTTTTGACGGCATGATGGTAAGATGCTTTCAATCCTCCGATAGAGGTGTCAAGCTGTTTTGCCATCTGCTCGTAAGGCATTTCATCATAATATCGAAGCATAAAAACCATCTTCTGTTTTTCAGGTAACGATTCGATTGCTTTTTGCAAAAAGGTCTCTATTTTTTCTTGTTCAATTGATTCGCTGCTACTCATTTGAGCGGCGATACCTGGTACTTCTTCCAATCCAATCGCACGATTTTTTTTCTTTTTTCTTAAAAAAGTAAAAGATTCATTGGTCGCGATTCGATAAAGCCAAGTGTACAATTTGGCTTTTCTTTCAAAAGAATCAATTGCTCGATAGGCTTTTATAAAACAATTTTGCAAAACATCGGCAGCATCTTCCGTATTTCCGACCAATTTGAAAATAGTCGCAAACAAACGCTGTTGATATTTATCCATCATCATTCGCATTCCTCTTTCCATATCAGATGGTTGGCCTTGCTGCTGGAGCAAATCCAATATTTTATCATCCGCAATGTTGGTCGAAGCTTCGATCAATGAATCTGTTTTTTATTGGACTAAAGTTAATAGAAAAGGTTTAATTTGTAGCACAGGCATCCCTGCCTGTGACCAATGTTTAGCATAGAAATCAAGTGATTTAATTCATTTCAAATGAAATTAGCAGGAAAAATGATTGTGATAGAAGTTTTTTTTTGATTAATTGGATTTTCAGGTTGGACATCGTTCACAGGCAGGGATGCCTGTGCTACACAGATGCTACTTTTGGTAAATGAATTTTTCAAAACCTTTTTTCAGATAAGTGTGTGGCCATTCTTTCCAATCTCTTTTTAGACCTGCTTTAACTGGATTGTTTAAGCAATAATTAATAATTTTTTGAAGCTCCCCTCTATTCCGAATGTATCGGTCAAAGCTTTCGTCTTGCCAAAAAATTTTCCCCGTTCTGTCTAAAATTTTGTTGGCCTCATTGGCAGTGAAGCCTTTTAAACTATGCATTACTTTTGATAGTGGTCCAGTCAATTTATAGAAAACAAGATGAATGTGATTGGACATGATACAATAGCAAACCAGTTTGTATTTTTTATCATCAAAAAAATGAAGGGCATCCTTCACAGTAACGGCTACTTCTCTATTTGATAACCAATTTATACCCACATCATTTTTATCAAGATATTTATCTAACCTACTAAAAGAGAAATCATTAGACTCGTCTTTAATTGTTCAATAATAGATTTTGGCAAAGCGCCTTTTAGACATGCTGTAACAAAAAATACTCCATCGGGTGGTGCGAGGTGAGGTAGATTCCTTCTATAAAATATTGGTTCTGTTTTCTCTTTTTTCATTATCCAAATCTAAAAAGAAATTATCAATTTCTTGAAAAAGCCATTCCCAATATAATTTTCAATAAAGTAACATAAGCATCCCTGCCTGTGACCAATATTCATCGTAGAAATCAAGTGATTGTTAATTTTCATCAGATTAAGGATGGAAATGCTTGTTTTAGAGGGTTGTTTTGATGAATTGGTTTTTATTTTAAGCATCGTTCACAGGCAGGGATGCCTGTGGTACAGGTAAACCGTCAATCTGCATACAAACATCAGCCAAAGATATTTACTAAAGGAAGAGATGGTTTTCTAATTTTACAGCAAATCTTTATAGACGCGAATGAATAATTACAAATACTTATTGATAGGGGTGCTGATTTTTGCAACGGCATGTGAAAAAGACTTCAAGGAGTTAAATAAAAATCCGTTTTTTCCTACTCAAACGGAGATTGGGCCGCTTTTCAATTCGGTGGTAGAAAGTTTGCAATTGGGATGGGAAGAGCAATTGTACATTCATAATAATGAATTATACCCTATCACGCAACAAGCAGCCACTTCTGGTAATGTATTCGATAATCCAACGATTGGAACGGAAAATATGTGGAGCAATTATTACTCGGCTTTGGTAAATATTCGTGAATTAGAAAAACGATTTGATGAGGCTGAAGGAGATGCTGAATTATTGAACAATGTTCGAGCACAACTCAAAATCATCAAAGCGTACAAAACCTTTCGCATGACGGATATCTTTGGAGATATGCCGTTTTTTGATGCTGGAAAAGGTTTTCAATCTATCGAAAATTTAGAACCAAAATTTGATTCGCAAGAAGAGATTTATAAATTTTTGTTGACCGATTTGGAGGATGCTTTTAAGTTAATCAATCCACAAGCAGCGACTGCTACAGGTGAAGCCTATGTTTCCTTTGGAACGTTTGATAATATTTTCGATGACAATATGGTCATGTGGGGCAAATTTGCCAATTCACTTCGCCTGCGGCATGCCATGCGGATGGTTGAAAAAGACCGCCCTTTCGCAGAAGCGATAATAAAAGAAATCATCGAAAACGATTATCCACTTATCGAAAGAGGAGAAGATGTTGGTTTATATCCAGCCTTGTTGGATTGGCAAAAACAATCTACCCATTGGTCATTTCGAGAGCACAAGAAATTGCGAATGGGAACAAATGTTTGGAACGCAATTTCAGAAAGTGATGAATTGGATGGGTCTGGCATTTATGACCCACGTGCACGTATTTGGTTCGAACCTAACAACAATGGAGAATGGGCACCTTACCCACAAATCGCCAATAACGACACACCTGCTTCTGGCGGATTTCCCTATCAGGAGTTGCGCGATGCAGTTTATGATTTGAAAGGAAATGACAATATTTACTCACCGCTCAATTATTATTTGATTCGAGATGAAGCTTATATTCCTGAAATAATAATGACCGCTGCGGAGATCAGTTTTATCAAAGCGGAGATTTATGAAAGAGGAATTGGCGTGCCTGCTAATGCAAACAATGTACTAACTTTCTTTAATGAAGGAGTCGTTAGTTCTATTACTTTTTGGCAAAACTTAATGACTAATACTCCTATTTGGGAAAACAAAGCACCAGTATTAAGTGAAGGCGAAATGTTTACAGTTGTCAACCATCCCGATGTAGAAGTTTTTAGCGCAAGCGATAAATTGAATCGAATTTATAAACAAAGATGGCTCGATGCAATGCGTCAACCTTGGGAGGCATACGCGCTTTCTCGTCGAACTCAGGCAACCCCAAGAGAAGGTGATTTTCCCGAACATTATCGAATGGCTTATCCGCCTTCGGAGCAAATCAATAATCCGACCGAGTGGGCAAATCAAGTGAGCAAAATGGGGGATGATTCGGAAAGTGTGAAGGTTTGGTGGATGAAGTAGGAGAAAATGAGAGAGTGAGAGTGCGAGAGAGTTTGAGAGAAAAAAACTCTGCGCAACTCTGCGTCTCCTTTGCGAAACTCCGCGTAACCAAAAATTGAACAAAAATAAAAAAACAACTTCCGCTAAAAATATTATAACAGAAATTTAAAAATCCTTAGTATGAAAAAAATCTTTACAATATTCAGTTTGGCTTTTTTGATGAGCCAATCAATTAGCCTTTTGGCTCAAACTCAACAATACTTACACTTTGATAGAGTAGATGATTTTGTTGAAGTTCCAGAGGCATCAAAATTTATTGCAGGTTCAGATCAAATCACGATGGCCGGATGGTTCTGGTGTGATGAATTAAATTACGGTCAAGGCATGATGGCATTCCGAAATGGCGGTACGGGCGACGGAGAAATGTATTTGATACAATTGGATAATGGAAAAATTGAATGTCGTTTGATATTAAGAGGGACGACTTACGAAGTGGTGGCTCCTAATTTTACCGTACGACCAGAACAGTGGCAACACTTTGCGTGGACTTATAATGGTTCTCGGGTAGCATTGTTTGTTGATGGTACAATGGTGGGTAGCAGGGCAGCGAGTGGTACTTTCGAATCAACTGATACGCCATTGGCTTTAGGTGATCATATTAGTCCTTTTAATTTTTTCTATGGTGGTAGAATGGATGAGTTTTCTTTATGGAATAAAGGATTGACAGAGGCTGAAATCAAAGACATGATGGACAATGAATTAGTCGGTAATGAAGATGGTTTACAGATTTATTACAAATTTAATCAAGGTGTTCCAGGAGGTGATAATCAATCGATTACTGAATTAGAATCAATAGTTAATGCAGACCAAGGTGCCAATGGACTTCTAAGAAACTTTGCCTTGAATGGTAGCGAGTCCAATTTCTTAGGAATGGTTGACCAAGGTTTCCAGGTGATTTCTTTTCCTAAAATTCCTAATAAATTAATCAATGATTCAGCATTTGATTTGGAGGCATCCTCTACTTCCATGTTGGATATTAATTATACGATTGTTTCCGGCCCAGCTTCTATTTCGGGTAACACAGTGACTTTGGAGGGAACAGTCGGAACCGTTGTCGTTCGTGCAGAACAAGATGGCGGAGGCACTTTCGATCCAGCTGATCCGGTAGACGTATCATTTGAAGTTTTGGACCCGCAAACAACCGTTGCGACGGTTGAGGTTCGTGCGCCAGTTGCTGGTGATGTTTATGTGCCGAACTTGGGACCGATTCCATTAGCCGCAATTGCGAACATTGACTACCGAGAGATTTTTTCTGTTGATAAAGTCGAATTTATTATTGGTGGCGAAACAGTAACCGCGCAAGCGGGAAGCAACAATCATTACACTGGTTGGTGGACGCCTTCTGCTTACGGAACTTACACGATGGATGTCGTTGCAACTAACAATTTCGGCGCAAGCCAAACCTCTTCTGTAACTTTTGAAGTTGTGAATGAAGCGAACGGAGATATGAGTGTCAATGCCGGTGATAAAGTTTGGTTGGATGTGAATAATGGTACAAAACGAGTTGAAATAGAATTGCCAAACTACGTTGGTGCTTTTGATGAAATAATGGCGACTTTGGATATTACTTGTCCTCCTGGTGGCTGCGATCCTTGGGATAGAGTTTCGGGTGTAAGATTAAAAGGACACAATGGAGAATGGTACGAAATCATCAGATACATCACGCCGTATGGTGTGGCTTGTAATAGCTCGATTGACTTGACAGATTTCATGTCCATTTTGCATGGAAAGGTTACATTTCAGTTTGAATTGGGAACCCAAGGCAATGGTTTTGAATACACTTTGAACTTAGATTACAGAAAGGGAACGCCAGCTCATCCATACAGCGCCATCGAAAAATTATGGACGGGAACTTTCCCATTTGGCGATATGTCGAATAGAAATCCAACGCCAGTTTTCAATACTTCTGCTGCACAAAATGCAGAAGCAATGAAATTAAAGTTGGTTTCAACTGGTCATGGTTGGGGACAAAACAATACAGACAATGCTGCCGAATTTCACGATGATACGCACTTCATTCGCATTGATGGAAATAACGAATTCACACAACGGAACTGGTATAGTTGTAATCCAAATCCAGATGGATGTAATCCACAAAACGGAACTTGGAATTTTGACAGAGCAGGTTGGTGCCCTGGCGCTATCGCGCAATGGTTCGATTATGATATGAATAGTTTTGTTGGTAAAAATTTGGAAATGGATTATGTTTTTAATCCATTCTATACAGATTTATGTCATCCTAATAATCCAAATTGTGTAACGACTTCGACCTGTGATTGTACTGCTGGATTTAATCCACATTTAATCGTTTCGTCACATTTGATTTCGTTTGGTAGTAGCCCAATGGATAGCCCTTTATCGTCTACTGAAGAAATAGGAAATGTTTCTTTCAATGTTTTTCCTAACCCAACAGTGGGTGAAGTGAGCATCACATTGCAAGAGGAAGTGAAGCAATTAAAAATTTCAATTATCAATAATCTTGGGCAACGCGTGAAATATCACGAGAGCGACTTCCCACTACAAACGACGACAATTGACTTGGCTCAATTACCAACAGGTGTTTATTTTGTAGAAGTTGAAACGGAAAAAGGAAAGGGTTTGAAGAAAGTGATTGTGGAGTAGAGGAGTTGCGAGTGTGCGAGTTGCGGGGTACGAGTTATACGAGACTCGTGCCTCGCAACTCGCATCAAATTAAGCAGTTCAAAATTATTCCATTTGTAGTCCGTGAACCGTGTACCCCTAACCGTGCACCGTTATAACCACATTCCCCGTCTTCTGTCCTGATGCTACATACTCATAAGCATCTGCAATTTCTTCCAATGGATATCGACGGTCAATTACTGGTTTGAATTTTCCTTCTTCTAACAATCCTTTCATATAATTCATCGAGTCTTTGATGTTGCTTGGTATTGGAAAAATAACTTTCTTCTTTCCAAAAAATGGCGTTGATAAAGCGTAGAAAATATTCTCCCAGTTATCACCCAATTCCGAAGAAATATAAATGCCTCCCTCTTTCATTAGTGGTTTACATTTTCCAAAAGAACTTTTGCCAACTGCATCTAAAACGAAATCGTAAATGGTCTCATCTTTTGTAAAATCTTCTTTTTCGTAATTGTAGATTTTATCGGCTCCAAGCGACTTGATGAGGTCAATATTTTTTGTATTGCAAACGGCTGTAACTTCTATCCCCATCGCTTTTAACATCTGAAGTGCTGAACTGCCAATACCTCCAGTTGCGCCATTTAAAAGTACTTTGCTATCTTTTTTAATTTCAACATTTTTCATGAAATTATAGGCGTAGTGCGGTGCCTCTAAACTCGCAACGGCATCTTCAAAGCTGATACCTTTCGGCAAAAAGTCAATGTTTTTTTCAGCGGAGTAGGTCATGTATTCCGCCTGTGAATGAAGCCCTTCATCTCTAAATCCCCAAACTTTATCTCCAACTTTAAACTTTGTAACGCCCTGCCCAACTTCTTCAATCACCCCTGCGAAATCAGTCCCAGGAGTAGGATGGCTTGGATTGAAAAGTCCAACAAACAAACGCATGATGTACGGTTTTCCAGTAACAAGCGCGCAGTCCGTTCGATTGACGGTGGTCGCATGAACTTTTATTAAAACCTCTCCTGCTTTTGGAGTTGGTCTTTCTATGGTTTCTACTTTTAAAGTATTTGGTGGCCCGTATTTTCGGCGAATTGCTGATTTCATTTTTTTCATTTTTTTAGTAATAGTGGTGGGACGGGGCCATTCAAATAATAAGGAATGATTTTTTTTCTTTTACGTTTGTAATACCCGTGCCACCACCTGACTCCTGACCCCTCAAACCTGACGCCTCTATTTAAAAATAAACTCGATACATCAAGTTAGGAAATAAACCGAACTGTGCTACATAACCAATTGATTCAGGTTCACTTTCGTCATAATATTCAGAAGACCTTCCTTTGGTATTTGTTAGGTTATCCAAATTTAGAAATAGTTCGTGAGTTGCGCGGCGTTTGTTCCATTTATAACTAACAGAAGCGGTTACAAAATACAAATCTTCGATGCTATCATCGTATGCTTTTTCGTAATCCCAAAACCTTCCATTTTCGGCATCGACGGCTAAATTGCCTTGGTCATCTCTCAACAATGGAATAATTTTTTTACCACCACTAAAGAATACTTTTGCATTGAGTGACAATGTTTGATTGTCCTTTTTACCAAGGTTTTCAAACTCTTTTCCGAAAAGGACATTGACTAAATAGTTGCCGTTGTACTGAGTGTTTCGTTCGATACCTTCCAATGATTTATACTTTGATTGAAACAATGAACCATTGATGAGGTAGTAATAATTGTTTTTGAAAAACCGTTCCAAAGTTAATTCCAAACCATAATTCTTTCCAGTTCCTTCATTGACTAAATCAACATATCTGAACTCTAACCCCTCATTAATCGTAGCGTAATAACTTGTATCATTATTTTCCACAGGAAGGTCATAAAGGTGTTGATAATAAAATTCTGCTTTGGCTCTCAAGTTTTTACCAAAGCGCTTTTCGTAACCTGCTACAAAGTGATGCGCTTTGAGCAAATCTAAATCTCTGTTTGGCTCTGTCGTCGTTCCATCAGGTTGTTTAACTTTTGCAAAATAGTTATGAATCGCTTCCATCGTGCTATGTTTTCCATATCCAACGTTGAAAGAATTGGTGTTATTTATTTGCCACTTCAAAGCCGTTCTCGGCTCTAAAGTACTTTTATCATTTAGTAAAACATTCATATTATGAAAACCTGAAACCCAAGTTAGATTTTCATTGATGCGATATTTCCAACTTACAAAATTTCTAATCGTGTTGACATTTTCGTCAAAATCAATCAAAGCCGATCGGTCTGCTTCACTATTTCGAAATTGACTTTGTGCATTTTCATAATCAAAAAGGGCATACTTTGTTCCTATTTGAATTTTATGTCTTGCGTTGATTTTATGATTGTAGGTCAATGCTCCGCGATAAGTCGTTTTGTTTAATCGACTGGTAAAATTTCGCGTACTATTGATAATCGAGTCACGCAAAAAGTTCTCCTTGTCATCATATATTTTTATCGTTTTATTTTCATAAACATCATCCTTTATGCCTTCATTGGAATAAGAAAGCGTTGTTTTTAAAAAGCTATTTTTACTAAGTGGTAAAGTATGATTGAGACCCGAATTGGCTAAATATGCTCGCTTGTCGTAGTCCTCCGAAATATTTGAGTTCATAACATTGTCACCAACTGTGGCCCAAGTTGATGGTTTATTATCTTCTATGAAAAAGCTGCTAAAACCACCCAATCCGAAAATTGAAAACACACCTGCTTTTTTTGTTGGTAATAAAATTTTAAAAGCGGCATCTTGAAATTTTGGGATACCTCCGACATCTATCAAGCCGAGATCACTAGCCATGCCTGCGGTCGAATATCTGTAGTTCAAAAGATAAGAACCACTATATCCTTTTTTGAAAGGCCCCTCTAAAGTGAGGTCAGTCCCCAATAATCCAAAACCGAAAACTGACTCGAATTTTTCGTTGTTTCCTGCTCTCATTTTTACATCATAAACACCAGCGAGAACATCTCCGAATTCAGGCGTAAATGCGCCAGTATGAAAATCTGAAGTTGCCAACAAGTTATTATTCAAAGTACTAATCGAACCTCCAACTGCACTTTGGTCACCAAAATGATTGGGATTCGTAATCTGAATTCCTTCTAATCGCCATTGTACATATTTAGGTGAATTTCCTCTGACGATAATATCATTACCACCATCCTGCGTATTATTGATTCCTGCGAAATTAGACAAAATACGAGACGGGTCATTGAAGCCGCCTGCGTATCTATTCGTCTCTTCTGCGGAAATAGAACGACTACTTAAAAGTGCCATATCGTTCAATGCTTCCCCTTTATTTTTGCTGGCCGTGACGACGACTTCATCCATTTTTACAGCAGATTCTTCCATGCTGATATTTAGGAATACTTCTTTCCCTGAGTTTACTACTACGTTTTGAATGGCGGTGTTTTCGTATCCGAGATAGCTTAATCCTAAACTGATTCTTCCAATTGGAATATTTTCTAATCTGAATTTTCCATCTACATCGGTTGTCGTTCCAATGATAGGGTCGGAACCAATGATGATGACTTGTGCGCCAATCAACGGTAATTTGTTATCTGTATCAATGACGGTTCCTCTGACCGTTTGAGTCAATTGTTGACTAACCGCCAAGGTGCTGAAAAGTGTAATTATGAGCGGTATTAAAATGAGTTTTTTCATGATCTAATTTTTATTCGTTTTTAATTAGAACAAAATTAGATTGAAGTAGAGTCAGACTCATTGACTTAAGTTAAGAAGTGGTTTTTGGTGAAATTTTTCTCAATTCAATAGAACTGCTCAATTATAAAAATATGACTATATTTATGATTAAGTAGTCGATCATAAACATTTATAGAAAAAGTCGAGATTTAATTTAGTGCTAAACAAGGCAATTTTTCTTTGAATAGCCTTAGCTATTGAAATAAAAATTAACGCAGAGTAGTCCAAAATTAAACTCGAATTGCTTATAAATATTTTTGGACGGCTACTTAAGTTGTTTAAAAAAATCAATCATGAAAAAAATCGCTCTACTCTTCTCGTTTTTCACACTTTCAATCGGATACAGTCAAAGTTTACCAATTGATTTTGAAAATGGAACCACAACTACCAACTTCATTGATTTTGATGGAGGCGAAGCAATGGTCATCGACAACCCTCAATCAAACGGCATCAACACCAGTGCAACCGTTGCTCAAATCGTCAGAAACGGAGGAGAAATATGGGCGGGTAGCAAAATTGACTTAGCTGATAATTTGGACTTTTCAACTTACAATATCATTTCCATGAAAGTCTTTACGACTGCTCCTATCGGAACGACTGTCAAATTCAAATTGGAAGGTGGTGCGATAACAGAACGCGACGTTCAAACAACCGTAACGAACGAATGGGAGACTTTAA
>CALHBQ010000502.1 GCA_937930815.1 uncultured Saprospiraceae bacterium
GGGTGTGTTCCGACCAATAAATTATCAATGAATAGAATTTTATCGTTGGTGGTATTATATAATCGCTTCACCATGTTGCGCCCTACAAATCCGCAACCGCCTGATACTAAATGGATTTTCATGTCTTGAGTGATTTTTGAAATGTTTTTGCAAAGAAAAGAGTTCTTCGTAAAAGATGTATGATTTCTTATTTTAATACGAAAAAATTGATAAGATTGTTGGGGCAACACCCTATAAAAACATCTACATTCAACCCTTTCTAAGTCAAAAAGGATAATTTTTGCGCCAAGCTATCGTATTCTTTAGCATTACTTCTTTAGAAGAAAAAGAATCATTCCTTATATTCACCGCTTAATCAAAACGAACAATGGCGGATAGCGAAAAATTTATTGATGTACGGGGGCTAATTGCGGAGAAGAATCCAACGCTACTAAAGGTTCTTCCTAATTTTGCGGTCAACTACCTGAAGCGAATCATCCACGAAGATGAGGTCAATAGAATCATTGCCGAAAACAAAGGGGTTGGGAATATAGATTTTTGCACTTATGCCATTGAATCTTTCAATATTGAATTGACGAAGGTTGGTTTAGAAAATATACCTAAAACAGGTAGATGCATCTTGGCAGTCAATCATCCGCTAGGCGGGATGGATGCGATGGCTTTGGTTACACTTCTGAAAGAAAGAAGGACGGATATTAAATTTATTGTCAACGATGTTTTGCTCAAATTGGAGAATTTGGAAGGGATGTTTGTCGGTGTGAATAAAATGGGTAAAACGCTCCGCGAGTCCATGAGGAAAGTAGATGAGTTATTCGCTACAGACCAATTGATTTGCATTTTTCCAGCTGGATTAGTTAGTCGTAAAAAAGGAGGGGTCATTCAAGATTTACAGTGGAAAAAAACCTTTATTACCCGTGCTAAAAAGTACGGAACCCCTATCGTTCCAGCACATATAAATGGAGAGTTGACCAACTTCTTTTATCGGTTGGCAAATATTCGTAGTATGCTGGGTATCAAAGCAAACATAGAAATGTTGTACCTTGCCGATGAGATGTTCCAACAAAGGAACAAAAAAATGCGTGTTGCCTTTGGAGAACCAATAGATTCTACTACTTTAGACCGTTCGAAATCTGATTTGGAATGGGCACAGCATATTAAAGAAATTGCATATCAATTAGCCGAAAAATAAGCATGACAGAAAAGCCAATCATACCACCTGTCGATAGAGATCTCCTGAAGCGAGAACTCACCGAGGAGCGTCTTATGCGTAAGGCTAAAAAGGGTAATAATGAGATTTACATTGTCAATCATCACAACTCTCCACATACGATGCGAGAGATTGGTCGCTTGCGCGAAATTTCCTTTAGAGACTCCGGCGGAGGTACTGGAGATGAAATCGACATTGACGAATATGACACTACCGAAAAGTGCTACGAACAACTCATCGTTTGGAGTCCTGAGGATGAAGAAATTGTAGGTGGTTATCGTTTTATTCATTGCTCTATCGTATGCGAAGATGAAGGAGAACCAGCATTGAGTACGGCGCATTATTTTGATTTTGAGAAAAGATTTATTGAAGAATATTTGCCCAAAACTATTGAGTTAGGTCGAAGTTGGGTTCAACCCAAATTTCAACCAACCGTCGATCCTCGCAAAGGATTGTATGCCTTAGAAAACCTTTGGGATGGCTTGGGTTCCTTATCTACTATCTACCCGAATACAGAGTATTATTTTGGAAAAGTGACCATGTATCCGAGTTACAATACAGAGGCGCGTGACTTCCTTTTGTATTTTATGAATCACTATTTTCCGGATAAAGAAAAATTGATGAAAACGAAGTATCCATTGAATCAATCTTATGATTCAGATGTGTTTTTCGCACTTTTAGATGGTTTGGATTTTAAAGACGGATATCGTGTTTTGAAAAGTTTTGTAAGAGCAAGAAATGAAAGTGTACCACCACTTATCAATCTATACATGCATCTTTCTCCGAATATGAAAACTTTTGGTACAGCAGTCAACCCTGATTTCGGTGGTGTAGAAGAAACTGGAATTTTGGTGACGTTGAATGATATTTATGAGGATAAGAAAGAGCGATATTTGTATTAGGTTTTAGAATAGATTTCAACAAAAAACGGCTTCCGAATGATTTTCGGAAGCCGTTTTTCATTTTAAAAGGGAAGAATCGACAACTAATCAGGAAGTTCGGATACGAGCGAAACACCTGTTTGCCTGCATCTTTGTATCAAAAAAAAGATCATGTTGAAGAAAATCACCAAAGGAAATTTTAAGCCCACTATCAGAAACAATGATGTTACAGTTATTGACTTTTACGCGGATTGGTGCGGACCATGTAAAGCTTTCGAACCTGTACTTAAAAAAGTTGCAAGGTCGTATGCGGGCAAAGCAGTAGTTGGAAAAATAAATATTGACAACAGTCAAACACTCGCCAAAAAATATGATGTCAAAAGTATTCCGACCGTATTGTTTTTTAAAGATGGCGAATTAGTAGGCAAATCAAAAGGCGCGCAAACTTATAGCCGCCTTTCCAAAAATATCGAGAGCCTCTTAGAGTCCGATAGTAATGAAGAAAAACAGGAAGAAGGCTCTTTTGTTTCAAGATTATTTAGTCGTTTTATTTCATGAGATTATATATTTGTTATTTTGGAACGGGCGAAAATTGAAAAATTTTCGCCCGTTTTTTTTTAACCGAAATAAATTTCGGTTCTACTAAACAGCGAGGGGCTTCCGAATATATCGGAAGCCCCTCGTTTTATGCAGTTTTAAATATGTTCAATCAATTTTTGTCGAAGCGCATTTCCTGAATAACAGTCTTATCACCTTTGACTTTTAAGTAAATGTACACGCGGTAATCTCCGCTTGTAGTCACAAGATTTCCAATACAATATTGGGAATCGTTGCCTTTTGAGTTTCCTTTATGAACTTGGCTATACGACTTAGGTTTAGCACTTGCAAAAAAGGAGCTCACTTTGCCTTTCGCCTCAGATTTGGAGTACATATCCTCCTCGTCCATAATGGCGATCTCTACCGTTTTATCAAAATGTGAAGCCAATGCACCTGCATCGCCGTTACTAATTGCTTTAGAAATACTTGCAAGATTCACGGGTGGCTCTGCATCGTTCACCTGATTAAAGGGTGAGAAAAACAGAATTAACAAAAGTGTTTTCATGATAAATAATTTTACCTAAAAATGATTCTTAGACAAATTCGTAATTTATGTCAGTCCAAAGTTGAAAATTTACTTTCCCTATCGGTCAATTAAATTTTCAACTTCGACCTAACACGAATTTTCTAAGAAAGAAAATAAGGGGTAAAAAATTAATTCAAAGTTCATGATTAAAAATCAACGTTCAATACCTTTTATCATGTAATTGATTTATATGGTATTGTCTGTATCTCTTCGACGATTATAAGTGTTCTTTGTAACTATTTAGTTCCCTTTATTAACAACTAAACACTCAAAAGCTTCCAAATAAATGTCTTTTCTATGAACGTTCTTACAAACTTAATTAATGATTAAAGCTTTAGAAAGTTACAAACTTTAACACTTGACGCTTAACGTAACTATGGTTTTTCACAAAAAACTACAAATAATCGTTTGTTGAACATAGTAGAACCAAATTTTTCTACAATAGCATACCTATTCTGTAAAACTTGATTCTATTAAACAAAAAAACCAATCACCCTATCCATTTATAGTTGGGTGATTGGTTTTACTTCTTTTATAAAAAAGATATAAACGCTGGAAATCGAATCTCTTCTACTGCGTCAAATACATACTCCGTTCCTTATGTAATTTAAGGAAAAATGGATCCGTCAAATCTTTAATAAATCGAATCTCTTCTCCCGTAGATTTCATTTCAGGGCCGAGATTCTTATCCACATTCGGGAATTTATCGAAAGAGAAGACTGGTACTTTGATAGCATAACCCGTTGGTTGTGGCTTAATATCAAAGTCTTTAAGTTTATGAGTTCCCAACATCACTTTGGTAGCGATTTGTAAATAAGGAACTTTATATGCTTTTGCAATGAATGGCGTGGTACGAGAAGCACGTGGATTGGCTTCAATCACATACACTTTACCTTTTTTGATTGCAAATTGAATATTTATCAATCCTTTAATATTGAGTGCGAAAGCGAGTTTTTTGGTGTACTCGACCATCATATTCACTTCTTCTACAGAAAGACTATAACTTGGCAATACCGCAGAACTATCACCCGAGTGAATTCCTGCTGGCTCAATGTGTTCCATGATTCCCATGATATGAACTTCGTCTCCATCACAAATCGCATCAATTTCTGCCTCTTTTGCTCTATCTAAGAAATGATCTATCAACACTCGATTATCAGGCATGTGTTTGAAAATCTTCAATACCTGACGTTCCAATTCATCGTCGTTGATAACGATACGCATATTCTGACCACCTAAAACATAACTTGGTCTAACCAAAACTGGATATCCAACTTCATGGGCAATTTCAATTGCTTCAGCTGCATCATCTGCCGCACCATATTCTGGGAAAGGAATGTCTAACTCTTTCAACATATCAGAAAAACGGCCTCTATCCTCTGCCAAATCAAGAGAATCGTAACTCGAACCAATGATTTTGATTCCTCTCTCATGGAATGTTTTTGCCAATTTCAAAGCAGTTTGACCGCCCAACTGAACAATAATTCCTTCTGGTTTTTCGAGTTCTAAAATCTCTTCTAAATGTTCCCAGAAAACTGGTTCGAAATATAATTTATCCGCTACATCAAAATCAGTAGAAACTGTTTCAGGATTACAATTGACCATGATGGATTCGTAGCCAACATCTTTTATCGCCAACAACCCGTGGACACAACAGTAATCAAACTCAATTCCTTGACCAATTCGATTTGGGCCAGAACCGAGTACGACGATTTTCTTTTTATCCGTAGTCGGAATACTCTCGTTTTCACTATCAAAAGTTGAATAGAAATATGGCGTTTGTGCTTCGAATTCCGCTGCACAAGTATCTACCATTTTATACGTCCGAGTGATGCCCAATTTCTTACGGCATCTCGTTACGCTTTCTTCATCTATTCGTAAAACCCAAGCGATTTGAGCATCTGAATAACCCATCACTTTCAACTCTCTGAAAAATGGTTCAGGCAAATCTTCTGGCACATTAAATCGAGCTAATTCCTCTTCAGCTTTCACCAATCGCTTGATCTGCTTGATAAACCAAGGATCAATTTGTGTAAGTTTGAAAATCGTCTTTTCAGGAACTCCTAAGCGAAGTGCATCTTTCAATCTATAAATTCTATCATCACTCGCTTCTTCGAGGCGTCTCATGATGTCATCTGTGCGAATCCATTCTTTTTTATCGGCGCCCAATCCCATTCTACCATTCTCTTGTGATTGACATGCTTTTTGGAGTGCTTCCAGGAAGTTTCTACCAATTGCCATTACCTCCCCAACCGATTTCATCTGTAAACCAAGACGATGATCGGAGCCGTAGAATTTATCAAAATTCCATCTTGGCATTTTTACAATAACGTAATCCAAGGTTGGTTCAAAAAAGGCAGAAGTTGTTTTGGTGATTTGATTTTTCAACTCGTCCAATGTGTATCCTAAAGCCAATTTAGCTGCAATTTTAGCAATCGGATAACCCGTTGCTTTACTCGCCAAAGCAGAAGAACGCGATACCCGTGGATTGATTTCAATAACAATCAACTCTTCCGTCTCTGGATTTTGAGAAAATTGCATATTACATCCACCCGCAAAATTCCCTAAAGAACGCATCGCTTTTTGCGCCTGATTTCTCATTTCCTGATAAGCGGTATCAGAAAGTGTCATGGCAGGTGCGACGGTGATACTGTCGCCCGTGTGGATTCCCATTGGGTCGAGATTTTCCACCGTACAAATGATAACCACGTTATCTTTCGCATCACGTAAAAGTTCCAACTCAAACTCTTTCCAACCCAAAACTGCTTTATCAATCAAAACCTCGTGGGTCGGTGAAGCTGCAAGACCTACTCGCAATGCCTCATCAAAAAGCGTTTTATCTTTTATAATACTCGCACCCGTACCTCCCAATGTGTAGGAAGGACGAATTACTAAAGGAAAACCAATCTTCTGCGCCGCTTCTTTTCCTTCCAAAAATGAATTGGCAATAATCGAAGGCGCGACAGACAAGCCATGTTTTATCATGTGCAATCTAAACGCCTCTCTATTTTCAGTCAATTCAATGGCATCGAGATCTACCCCAATCATTTTGACATCGTATTTTTCCCAAAGCCCAACTGAACCTGCTTCAATAGCCAAGTTCAGAGCAGTTTGACCACCCATTGTAGGCAGTACGGCGTCAATTTTTCTTTCTTTTAAAATTTCCTCAATACTTGCGACCGTCAAGGGTTTCAAGTAAATATGATCCGCTGTAACGGGATCAGTCATAATGGTTGCTGGGTTAGAATTGATCAGTGAAACTTCAATTCCCTCCTCGCGCAAAGAGCGAGAAGCTTGCGAACCTGAGTAATCAAACTCACATGCTTGACCAATAATAATAGGACCAGAACCAATAATGAGGACGGATTTAATCGAATTGTCTTTTGGCATTTTCTGCTGCGATTTTTCTGTTTAGTGAAGAAAGCCTTGGAGGCGCGATAAGCTTTTTAGAAAAATCTATACCGACTACCACCGTGAGGGCAAATCGGACGCGAAGATAGTATTTTACTAAGAAATACCTATTTATGATTGGGTTAGTGGCAGGGTATTTTTAATCTTTGTAAAAAAATAACCTATGCCTCAAAAAAGAGTACTAAAAACAGCAATGATATCTCTGCTTCTTTGCTCCTCGTTTTTTACCAATGCTCAAAAGTATAGCAACGAATTCTTAAGCATTGGAGTAAGCGCGCGCGCGCAAGCATTGGGTAATGCGGTTGTCGCAAGTGTTGATGATGTAACAGCTGCTTATTGGAATCCCGCAGGTTTGTCTTTGATTCCTAATTCGACGGGTATTCAATTGAGTGCAATGCATGCCGAGTGGTTTGCGGGTGTTGGTAACTATGATTATTTGGGGATTTCACTTCCAATGAAGAAAGAAGGAAGTCGATTAGGAATCTCCATGATTCGATTTGGAATTGATGGCATCCCGAATACTTTAAGTCTTTTTGAAGATGATGGAACCATTAATTATGATAACATCATCGAATTTTCTGCGGCTGATTATGCTTTTTTAGGAACTTATGCACAACCAGTGAAAATAAGTTCGGGTAGTCTTTCTGTTGGTGGAAATGTAAAAGTAGTTCGCCGCCTCATCGGACAGTTTGCAAATTCATGGGGATTTGGTGTTGACCTCGGCGCTCAATATCGAAAAGGAAATTTACGAATTGGATTGAATGCGCGTGACATCACGACCACTTTCAACGCATGGAGCATCAATTTCACAGAAGATGAAAAAGTGGTTTTATTGGAAACTGGAAATGAATTGCCAAATATTCGTTCAAATGAAATTACGAAACCTAGCTTTCAATTAGGCGCAGCTTATCAAATTGATGTCAAATCTATTTCCATTACGCCGGAAGCAGATTTGTTTATTTCCACCGATGGTCAGCGAAACGTGTTGGTAAGTGCCGACCCACTCAGTATTGATTTGGGAGGAGGTGTGGAAGTCGGTTATAAAAAATCCGTTTTCCTCCGAGCAGGTATCGACCAATTTCAAAAAGAAAAAAACTTTGATGGAACGGAGACCTTACTCTCTCGCCCAAGTTTAGGTATTGGTTTAAAGATCGCTTCTTTCAGAGTCGATTATGCTTATACTGATTTAGGTGATTCAAGAAATACTTATTCGCACGTGATTTCTTTGCTTTTGGATTTGAAAAGGCGGAAACGTAGTAATGAAGAGGTGAACAATTAATTTAGTCGTTCTATCGTTAAGAGTAAGTCCAAAAACATAACTATGCGCTTTTTATTTTTCTCTATTCTTTTTTGCTGTTCTGTGAGTGCTTTAGCACAAGAAGAGAAACCTGCTCCATTAAGCGAGATACAGGTTTTGGAAGACACCTTGAATGTGTTGAGTTATGCGATGGTAAATGACTCAACCCCTGTGAAACGATATGCTTCTTGTCAGAAATTCATCAAAACATTGGTGAAAGCATTAAAGCATGACAACTCATTTGACTTTCCTTTTGAAAGAGTGCGCGCTGTGAGTATCCTATATCCGCCTGATAGTACATTTCGTATTTTCTCTTGGCAATTGTATGTCGATATCAACGAGTATCACTACTACGGAACGATTCAGATGAATCAGCCAGAGTTGAAATTATATCCATTGGTTGACCGCTCTGAGGAAGTCGAAGATCCTTATATGGATATTTTAGAACCAAAAAACTGGTATGGCTCCCTCATTTACAACATCCAGTCGTTTGACACGAAAGAGGGAAAGAAATACTTGCTTTTTGGCTTTGATGGTTATCGCTTTTTTACCAAAAGAAAAATAATCGATGTGCTCTCCTTCAATGATAAAAAACCGTCGTTCGGTGCGCCTGTTTTTGAAATGGAAGACAGTACGATTGTCAATCGCTTTATTTTGGAATATAGCGCCGATGCTCGTGTAAAAATGAATTGGAATGAGGAATTAAATATGGTCGCATTTGACCATTTGGTTGAGATGGCGAGTCCATATAAAGGGCAAGGCATGATGTACATTCCCGACGGGGATATGGATGGATTGAATCTCAAAAATGGAATATGGAAGTATAAAAGAAGACTTTTCAATGAAGTTCTCGACGAGGCACCACGGCCAGAACCAGTTTTCAATTCAAAAGGAAGGCAAGCGCAGAAAGATTTGTTTGGGAACTAACGTAACGTGGAGCGGTGCTCCGCGAAACCCAAGTGTAAAAAGGAAATAATAGTCTTTATAAAAAGAGCCAATGAAGAGGAATTTCTTCATTGGCTCTTTTTGTATTTATTCTCACGTCTAACATTTGTCGCGGAGCACCGCTCCGCGTTACGTTAAAAGCCAAAAAGCTTCACTAGCTCTTGCTCTAACCCATGACTTCTCAATTTCTGAGCAATGATATTTCCTTCTCGATCCAACAAAACAGTGTGAGGAATTGAACGAACACCATACATTGATAATGGGCCACTTTTCCACTTTTTCAAATCACTAACGTGTGTCCACGGCAAACCATCTTTCTCAATTGCTGCTAACCAACGATCTTTATTATTGTCAAGGCTTACACCCAAAATCTCAAAGCCATGATCTTTATATTTTTCATACAATTTGGCGACGTATGGATTTTCTCTTCGGCAAGGGCCACACCAACTTGCCCAAAAATCAATCAAGGTTACTTTCCCTCTAAAACTTGCTAAAGACACTGGATTTCCATCCGGTGTATTCAAAACAAAATCGGGCGCTTGACCACCAATCATCATGGCAGATTTTTGCTTTATTTTCTTTTTTAAATCAGCAGCTTCGAGCGGTAATATATCTTCGTACTTTTGAATAAACTGCTCCGCAAAATGTTTATAATTACCATGACTTGTTTGCTCCAACCCAGCTAAAACACCACCCAATGCCAACCGATAAGTTCTTGAGTTAGATGGAATTTTTGCTAATAAATCAGTCAAATAAAATCTATGTTCTTTAACTGGCAATTTTACCTTTGACAAGGTCGTAGAATAGTTTTTCATAGATTCAAAAACCCACGGCATATAATCCAAACCTGCATCATTCCAATCTACCAACTGAAAATATTCTTTAGCAAAATAGGCCAACTCATTCGGATACTGTTTGCCATTCACTTGAAAGCTCATATAGGTATTCAATGCAAAAACCTTTGCCAAATAAGGAGTCTCTGTTTTCAATTTTTCTAAATGCGCCAATTTGCGATTATCCAAATCGACATACTTTTGGTGCATTTCCTTCATGCCTTCCTGAGAACTCATTTTCTTTCGAAGTTCATCATTTAGACTACGCATTTCATTATTAAAACCAGTCATGGTCTTTTTCAATGTCTCATATTTTTTGTTCAAATCAGAGTCATTGATACTCGCCGTCCTGAAACCTCCGCAGCTACTGCTCAGTCCGACTTTCTTTTCAGAACCAATAATGACCGGACGAGCATCTACAGCTGAAAGACCGACATAATAAAAACGAGGCTCCGTTTCTGGTAAATTGAATTTTGCGACATCATTTTCAAGAGCAGCACCTTGGCTTCTTGCGAAACTGATTCCATTAAACTCAAACAGATAAAGGGAGTCTTTTTGCTGGCAATTGGTAACCGAACAGGTAACTTCTATTTCCCCATCATTGCCTTTCGGCAACAAAAAAAGAGAAAAAATTAATGCAGATATTGAGTAGTAAAATATATTGCGCATAAGTGGTTTGTGTTTTTTATAATGGCAAATTTAACTTCAATGACTCTATTTTCCCAACTATTATTGCAAACGAACTGAAAACTAGTTTAGTTACAGCTTGTCTTTTCGTAAAACCAGGTTAAAAAATTAGTCTAAATCTAAATTATTGATTTCACTTTACTTAGCCAAAAAAGTAAAGATTCCTTACCTTCATTCTTTCAAAAACAAAATAAAAAACATGAAGAAAATACTCATTCCCTTCGCAGCAATGCTTTTGCTGACGATTATTAGCTGTGATAAAGGTGCCGACGAAAATATCGGCAACATCACTAGTACCTTTAACTGGAACCCAGATAATTTTGCAGACAAAAAAATTGTACGATATACCGTTGACGGATTTGATAAATTATCACTCGACCAAAAGAAATTAGTTTATTATCTCACACAAGCAGGTATGAGTGGTCGTGATATTATTTATGACCAATTATATCGCCACAACTTGACCGTTCGTCGTGCTTTAGAAAAAGTAATCAATGATTATAAAGGAAAACGCTCAGGTGACGATTGGGATGCCTTGGTACTTTACGCGAAAGAAGTCTTTTTTGCAAATGGTATTCATCACCATTATTCTTCCGATAAATTTGTTCCAGAATTCTCTCGTGATTACTTCGAAACCGTTTTGAAAGAAGTAGGCCATACCGTTTCGGGAGAAGCCATGAATGCGATGTTCAATCCAAGTGTGGATAACAAACGAACCAATGTCGATCCAGAAAAAGGGTTGGTCAAAGGTTCTGCAGTTAACTTTTATGATCCAGATATCACAGAAGCAGAAGTAGATGCTTTTTATTCAAAAATAATTGATCCAAACGATGCGACACCTGTTGAGCATGGTTTAAACTCAAAATTGGTTAGAAATGCAGATGGTTCTATTTCTGAAAAAGTTTATAAAGTTGGAGGCATGTACGGCCCAGCGATTGAGAAAATTGTTTTTTGGTTAGAAAAAGCCGTTGGAGTTGCTGAAAACAAAGCACAAGGTGATGCCCTCAAATTATTAATCGAATATTACAAAACAGGTGACCTTAAAAAATGGGACGAATACAACGTCGCATGGTGCCAAGCCATCGAGGGAGATATTGACTACATCAACGGATTCATTGAAGTTTACCAAGATCCAAAAGGAAAAAGAGGTTCGTACGAAACGATTGTTCAAATCAAAGATTTTGACGCTTCTGCTCGTATGGAAAAAGTAGCAGCGGAAGCACAATGGTTCGAGGACAATATGCCATTTATGCCGCAGCATAAACGTAAAGAAGCAAAAGGGGTGAGTTATAAAGTAGTAACCGTTGCCGGTGAAGCAGGAGACGCTTCTCCATCCACGCCGATTGGTGTCAACTTGCCAAACAATAACTGGATTCGCGCCAATCATGGTTCAAAATCTGTTTCGCTTGGAAACATCGTTGCAGGTTATGCCAACGCAGATGGCCCAGGACTTTTATCTGAGTTTGGTTTGAATGCCGAAGAAATTGCTCGTGCTAAAAAACATGGCAAACTCTCTGGTAAAATCCACACCGCTCTACACGAAGTAATTGGTCATGCTTCCGGACAAATCGAAGAAGGCGTTGGTCAACCTGGAGCAACTTTAAAAAATTATGCATCTCCACTCGAAGAGGCACGAGCGGATTTGGTTTCCTTATATTTTATCACCCATCCCAAAATGGTAGAATTGGGTTTGATGGAAACTTTGGATGTTGGAAAAGCACAATATGAATCTTATATGAAAAACGGATTGATGCTTCAATTACGTCGTATCAAACCAGGCGGAAATATCGAGCAGGCACACATGCGTAACCGTCAATCCATTTCTAAATGGGTTTATGAAAAAGGACAAAAAGATAACGTTGTCGAAATCATCAAACGCGATGGAAAATCATTTATTCAAATCAACGATTATGACAAATTGAGAGATTTGTTTGGTGAATTACTCAAAGAGGTTCAGCGTATGAAGTCGCAAGGAGATTATGAGGCTTGTAAAGCATTCATTGAAGGATACGGTGTGCAAGTTGATAAAGAGATTCATGCAGAGGTTTTGAAGCGTTCTGAAAAGTTAAATATCCCTCCTTACGGCGGGTTTATCAATGCGAAACTCGTTCCTGTTACTGATGGAGATGGAAATATCACTGATGTCAATGTGGCGTATCCAGATGACTTTTTGAAGCAACATTTGGAGTATGGTAAGGAGTATTCGTTTTTGCCAGATTATAACTAAAAACAATGATGAACATAGAGGCGCAGAGCGTTCTTTGCGCTTTTACGTTCATTAAATTTCAGATAAAAAAAAGCAAAAAAAGACATTATACCCGCTCCCCTCATTTTCTATGAGAATTTGGCTCGATTTTAACTAAAAATTAGTTACTTATTAGAGATAACATACTCTAAAAAGTGGTTCATATTTTTAATCATAAAAACTAAATTATTCATGTTAGATCAATTAATGAGTTCGATCGGAGGAGATGTAATTAGCTCCCTTACAGAAAAAGCAGGAATCACAGCTGAACAAGCAGAACAAGTAATGCCAGTTGCACAAGAAACTTTACAAGAAGGTTTGATGAAAGAAGCAACAAGCGGTAACGTTGAAGGTATTTTGGGTATGTTCAACAGTGGTGAAGGAATGGAAAGCAACGGTATGTTTGGTAGCTTGAAAGGAATGTTTGTTCAAAACATTATCACTAAAATGGGTTTACCTGCACCAGTAGCTGCCATGGTAGCTGGAACTGGTTTGACTGGTATCCTTGGCGGATTAGCTGGCAAAATGGGTGGCGCAGGAAATGTTACTCAAGATGGTTTGATGTCAAGTCTTGGAATGGGCGGAGCAGGTGGCTTAATGGATGCTGCAAAAGGTCTAATGGGCGACGGTGCTAGTGCAGGTGGCGGACTAATGGACGCGGCTAAAGGATTGATGGGTGACGGTGCTGACGCTGGCGGCGGATTGATGGACGCAGCTAAAGGTTTAATGGGTGACGGCGCAAGTGCAGGCGAAGGACTTGCAGACAACCTTAAAGATGCAGCAAAAGATAAATTAGGAGATATTGCTGGAGGACTTTTCGGCAAATAATACTTTTTGTGCTTTATCAAAAAGTTCACTATGAGACGCGAGCAGCATGATTAATTTCATGCTGTTTTTTTTTGCACCAAAACCTTTTTTGTTCGCATCTTTTTCAAAAAAGAATCGATATGAAAAAAGGATTAGGTTTTTCTTTGTTAATAATAGTATTTCTAAATTTCACCCCAATCCCTTACTTTTTGGGTTTACAACCAGTCATTGAAATTTACAGATACCAAGGTTTGACTGGAAATGAATTAGTTGAAATACCAGCCAAAAATAAAAACCTCGATCTAACGCAACCAGCCCTCAAACGCAAATTCAAAATACAAATCTGGAAAGTTTGGAAATGGAGAGAATATCTCACTCACCCACGTTGGCAGTTGGAATATATTGAATAGACCAGTATATTCACCTCATGAATCAATGTCTTTCATGTAGAACTCAATTGCAAGGGAAATACTGCCATGAATGTGGAGAACGAGTCGTAGAAGCAACTGATTTCACGTTAAAAAAAATCATTGGTGATGGCGTTAATATTTTCACCAATCTTGATTCAAAGTTATTTCAAAGTTTTTTTACGTTAGTTGCACATCCAGGAAAACTTACTGAAGAATATATCTTGGGACGCCGAAAACCCTACATGAAGCCTTTTCAGATTTTTCTAATCTGTACGATTCTCTTCTTTCTTATTCTTTCAGATTTTGATGCATTTTTGGTTCCTTCCAGATGGTTTTTTAGAGATGCTGCTGAATTTGGAATCAACATCATGGATCTCGTCAAAGCGAAAATGGCCGAAAAATCAATGTCTCAGGAAGAAGTCGCCATCCTTTATGATTCGGTAGTGGCAGGGTATTCCAAACTTTTCATTGTAGTACTTTTACCTTTAATTGCGCTTTTTACTTTTCTTTTTAAAAGAAAAGATATGCCTGAGTTTGGGAAGCACTTCATCTTAGCGATTCATAATTTTAGTTTTTTGGTGACTTGGTTGTTTACAGCCTTTTTAATAACTTTTTTAACGCCATTAAAGTCGGTTAAAACTTTAGCATTCATCATAATTTTCGCCGTTGTTTTCATCTATTTAGCTATTTCTTTCCAACGCGTTTGGAAAATGAATTGGTGGAAATCTTATGGATTTGCTGCCCTTATGTTTTCCTTTTTATTTATAATCATTTTTCTATATCGAGTTCTAATCAGCTATCTCACTTTGAGGTTTTTGTAATCCGATTCATAAAATTAGAATCAATCGGTTCGGCTCTCAAAGTTTCCATTTTTATAAAAAAATCAGTTGTTTCTATTTCGACGAAAGTCGGCTTCCGATTCAATTTCAATTGACCGAAAGGAATCACCAACCCATAAGTCTCCTGATAAGATTTGAATCGAATGATAATGCCGAGTGGCCTGATTTCGATATGCGCATAATTGATTGAATTGTCTTTTTCAATCAATTGCATGATGGCTTCACTTGCTTCTGTTATTACAAATTTTTGAGAACCCGTCCCCCCCATTTTCAATCGTTGAAAAAAAGGATATTCTTTGCCTACTGCCTTCTCTATTTCGCGGCGAATAACGGGGTCATTGTGGGTTAGATTTTTTAGCATGGACAACCTTTAGAACGCTAACAAAAAACTTAAAATTTGGTTTTGGGGTTCGTCTCCATGTGTATAGCAAATTGCACAGATTGGAGTTCGAGCGGAGCCGAGAATGAAAGAGCAATGAACCCGTGGGAATAGCACAGGTTGGAGTTCGAGCGAAGCCGAGAACGAAAGAGCAATGAACCATTTTCCACGCTTTCGGTTCAAAAATTTCATCACCCCAAAAACACCCCAATCAAAAACATAATCACCGTTACGATAAAACCAAGCATAAATACATTGTAGGAAATCGTAAGAAAGCGGTATTTTTTATCCAAAACTTTACCGAGATGATACATATCGCGCGTCATATTACTGAGCATCAACTGCGGATCTTTGTACAATTCATTCATCCCTTCCTCATATTGTTCCAAATCGAGATTGACGAAATTTCCGTAAAAAACAAGGTTCTTTTTGATTTCATCAATAGACTTTTTATCACCATTCAAAGAAGTAACTCGCGGACGTGCAGATAAAACGGCACAGACTAAAGATATCAGTCCCGATACTAAAAACACAATCGCTGGCATCATCACGAATGGATTGACTTCCGCCAAATTTCGGTACGAAAGAATCGAAATCAACACCGATACCAAAATCGCATTAACGCTAATCATGATATTCGCTTTGTTATCGGCAATCGCACTCAAGTTGATATGCACCCGATAATTCGAGCGAAAAAAGGTCGCAATCATCCGTTGCGCCTCCTTTGCATCATCCGAAGTAGAAGCTCTCTGAGGTTTAGCGACTGCAGAAGCTTTTTTTAATATTTTATCTCGTTGTGATTTTTGTTGTAAAATGCGTTGACCCAAAACCGGCTCCCAATGTTCTTTCGCTGCCCCTGTTTTAAAATCTAAACTCAACAACTGCTGCAATTGGAAATTGGACCATTCTTCATTGGTATAAACTGCTTGCGACATCAACTCCATTTCGAGACGTTGGAGGTCGCCATTTTTGGTTTCAGCGTCACCCAGCTTGATAGCGTTTACCGCATCACGTAGGAGGAGTTCTTCGAGCGATTGCGCTTTTTTATCACCCCAAGCGACCTTCAACGCATCTTTTACACGTCCCAACACTTCCCCATTTAATGGCTGATCTGAAAAATAATCTTCTACCAATTGAAGCGTCTTTGCTGATGGTTTTTGATAATCTTTCAAATAACCAGCAGCATAAAACCATGCTGAAGTAGTCAATACCTCTTTAGTTTTATCATCTCTGATTTGATTGGAATCTATCAATCGTTTTATCTCATTTACCAATGATTTGGCATAAGAGTAATTGTGAAAAACCAAACGGGTATCACCAAATTGATTATAAAGATTTCGAATATGGGCTTCTAAATTCATATAAAACGGTTCGCAGTTTTTAATTAGAATGATAAAGATATAAAAACAATGAAACTGTATCACAAAACTCCCCATTCATACTAATGCATACAATCTATAGATTTCATACCTTTGTGGCTTGATAAATTAAAAAAATGAAAGTCACCAAATATTTTGAAAAGGCAAAAGGCAAAACGCTATGCTCATTTGAGGTACTTCCTCCATTAAAAGGAGGTGGAATGAAAGCGATTTTTGACACCTTGGATCCATTGATGGAATTCAAGCCGCCATTCGTTGATGTAACGTACCACAGAGAGGAATTTCTTTATAAAAAAAGAGAAAGTGGTTATTTTGAAAAAATAGCGATTCGCAAACGTCCCGGGACGGTTGGGATTTGTGCATCTATAATGCACCGATATGGTGTAGATGCCGTTCCGCATTTAATTTGTGGTGGTTTTACCAGAGAAGAAACCGAAAACGTTCTGATAGATTTGAATTTTCTAAACATCAATAATGTACTCGCCCTCAGAGGAGATGCACGTAAGTTTGATGGAAAATTCATTGCTGAACCAGAGGGTCACCACTTTGCATTGGACTTGGTCAAGCAGATTGATGGTATGAACAAAGCAGTTTATCTCGATGATAAAATTGTGGGTGGAGAAAAAATGGATTTCTGTATCGGCGTAGCTGGTTACCCAGAAAAACATTTCGAAGCACCGAACTTGGATTTGGATATGAAATTTTTGAAAGAAAAAATCAATGCCGGAGCCGATTATATCGTAACTCAAATGTTTTTCGACAATCAAAAATATTTTGATTATGTCAAGAAATGTAGAGACATGGGCATCAACGTACCGATTGTTCCAGGTCTAAAACCATTGACAAAAAAATATCAACTCAACTCTATTCCACGTTTGTTCTATATTGATTTGCCAGATGATTTGGTGAATGCGATTGAAGGTGCAAAAGATGCAGAGGCACGCAAACAGGTCGGTATCGACTGGTGCATTCAACAATCAAAAGAATTGAAAGCAGCAGGCGTTCCTTGCTTGCACTATTACACGATGGGTGATGTTGAAACGATTAGAAAAATAGCGGAAGCGGTTTTTTAACAGCTTTTATTTTATTGCATAAAAATGGCGCTATTCCTCAATGTGGAGTAGCGCCATTTTTCATTTTTGAGATTATTGAATCACAAAGAATTTAAAAAATCATCGACAATTGATTGTTGTGAGTCCTCTTTTACAGACTGAGTATAATTAGTCAATAATGCCGTTGCACCTTCCATTTCTGGGAAATAACGTAAATCATCAGGAGTAAATGGTTGAGCTGAAAGAATCATAATTATCTCTTCTAAACTTAACTTATCAGCATTTATATAACTATCTAAACCTCCTTGATCATAGCCAGATTTCACTTCCGCATTTTCTATGTTGTGAAAAGAAACCGCGGGATATTCCCCTGTATATTCCAAGCGCAATTGCAATACAGGAAATTGTCTTCCCCAATCCACTAATTTCTCAATCACAGGTTTAGTTCCTTTACCCATTGCATTTCCAAATAGGGTCTCAATCTTTTTTCCTGCCAAAATTGTCCATCCTTTAAATTCGAAAACAAAAATTCCTTCCTCCTTATACATTTTATCAATTGCTGTTGACCAATCAAAAACTCCTAACTTCTCCAAGTCAAAAAATCTCAAAACATCTTCTTTAGAACTTTTGATAGTTAGCCACTTATTATTATCCTCAAAAGATTTTTCTTGGTAAATAGGCATACTGATTCTCTTTTTAATTTTTTCAAGCCACTTTTGCGGAAACTTCGTGGTTGAGGATAAGAAAAGACAAGCATCGAAACTATCAGCTATATCTTGAAAAAGTAATTTAGTTTCATCACTATTTACTCTTTCAAATAAACTAAGATTTCCATTTATATATTCAATGGAAAACAGGTTTTCACCATTCTTTATGTATTGGGCTTGGTATCTTTTTAATGATTCAATCTTATTGTTCCAATAAAAATTTTCATTTCCTTCAATAAAATCGACATAATCATCGTAACTAATCTGAAATTCTAAAGGAATAGGACTTGTATCTAAAGGGTCTTCTCTTACATACTTTGATATGAACATAAATAGAATTTTATGTCTTAAAATTAATAAAAAAATGGCGCTATTCCTCATTGTAGGAGTAGCGCCATTTCTTTTATATGCTAAAATCTATCAATCGGTTGCTTTCAGTATTTGAGTTTTTGATGCTTTCGCAAAACATCATACAAACGAGTATTTCTTTTTCTAAAAAAGTGAGAAAAACAGGTCCCCCCACATACATTCCTGCATATCCTAATTGAAGCCGTGAAATGCTTCAAACTTTATCACCCATTTTAAAATTGAAGTTATTTGAAGTATTAGTGCAGAACCAAAAAACTTGGATTTGTAGCTTGAAATAAAACTTTAAAAAACTTCACAAAAATATTTATCATGAAAAAACTCCTCATCACCCTTGTTTTCGCTTTTGCGATTATTAGCTTAAGTTTTACACAAACTGCACGTGTACAAGTTATCCACAACTCACCAACCCCAACCGTTGATGTCTATGCAAATGAAGGATTGCTACTCGATAACTTCGCTTTCAGAACCGCGACTCCGTTTGTAGATGTCCCTGCTGGTGTAGAATTGAACTTAGGAATTGCAACTGCCGACAGTAGAAGTTCAATGGATGCAATCGCTAATTTCCCAGTAACCTTAGCAGATGGCGGAACTTACGTCGTCGTTGCAACTGGAATCGTTGGTGGCAACCCAGGTTTCAATCTCGAAATTTTCGACATGGGCGCCGAGACCTCCAACTCACCTGATAATGTAGGAATTTTATTTTTCCATGGTTCACCCGATGCACCAACCGTTGACATCGTAACTGGTGGAAATGTATTGATTGACGATGCATCATATGGAGATTTTGCAGGCATCTTGAATGTACCTGCTGCTTCCTATGATTTAGATATTACGCCGGGCAATGACAACAGCACTGTTGTCGCTGGCTATACCGCCGACCTAAGTTTTTGGGGCGGAAGAACGGCTGTCATTTTTGCTTCTGGCTTTTTGAGCGGAGACAACCCTGCATTTGAGCCATGGGTTGCTTTGGACAACGGAGGAACGTTTCCACTAAAAGCAAGAGAAGTGGCACCTCCGCCACCACCTGTTTCAACAACTGCAAGAGTTCAAATTATTCACAATTCCCCTACTCCAACGGTTGATGTTTATGCAAACAATGATTTACTTTTAGATAATTTCGTCTTCAGAACAGCGACTCCATTTATTGATGTACCTGCTGGTGTTGAAATCAACTTGGGCGTTGCAACTGCTGATAGTAGAAGTGCATCTGATGCGATTGCAAACTTCCCAGTGACTTTAGAAGCAGGAAAAACTTATGTCGTTGTTGCTTCTGGTATCGTTGGTGGTATGCCTGGTTTCAATCTCGAAATCACAGATATGGGAGCAGAGACTTCTGATTCGCCTGATAATGTTGGAATTATGTTTTTTCACGGTTCCCCTGACGCACCAACAGTTGATATCTTAACAGGTGGAAATATTCTAATCGACGATGCGTCTTATGGAGATTTTGCGGGTTATTTGAATGTGCCTGCCACTTCATATGATTTAGACATCACACCGGGTAATGATAACAGCACTGTTGTCGCTGGTTACACTGCCGACTTAGGTTTTTGGGGTGGTAGAACGGCTGTGATTTTTGCTTCTGGTTTCTTAAGTGGAAATGATCCTGCTTTCGAACCTTGGGTGGCATTAAGCACAGGTGGTACTTTCCCACTAAGAGCAAGAACGGTAACACCTCCTCCTCCGCCAGCACCAATGGCGCGCGTACAAGTTATCCACAACTCCCCAAGCCCAACGGTTGATGTTTATGCAAATACTGATTTGTTATTAAATGATTTTGAATTTAGGACTGCGACTCCTTTTATTGATGTGCCTGCTGGTGTTCAAATCAATTTAGGTATTGCTACTTCTGATAGTCAAAGTTCAATGGATGCGATTGCTAACTTCCCAGTGACTTTAGAAGATGGTAAAACTTATGTTGTTGTCGCTTCTGGTATCGTCGGTGGAATGCCGGCTTTCAATCTTGAAATTTTCGATATGGGAGCTGAAACTTCCAATTCGCCTGATAATGTTGGAATTCTTTTCTACCACGGTTCACCTGATGCACCAACGGTTGACATTGTAACTGGTGGAAATGTTTTGATTGATGATGCGTCTTACGGTGATTTTGCGGGTTACTTAAATATTCCTGCTGCATCATATGAATTGAGCGTTACACCTGGAAATGACAATAGTACAATCGTTGCAAGCTACACCGCTGATATCAGTGGTTTAGGTGGTGGTGCAGGAGTTATTTTTGCTTCTGGATTTTTGAGTGGAAATGCACCTGCTTTTGAGCCTTGGGTTGCATTGGCTGATGGTACAACGTTCGCTTTACCTGCGGCACCAGTGGCTGCTCAAATGGCGCGGGTACAAGTGATTCACAACTCCCCAAGTCCAACAGTTGATGTTTATGCAAATACTGATTTATTATTAAATGATTTTGAATTCAGAACGGCGACTCCTTTTATTGATGTGCCTGCTGGTGTTGAAATTAACTTAGGTGTTGCAACTTCTGATAGTCAAAGCTCAATGGATGCAATCGCTAACTTCCCTGTGACTTTAGAAGATGGTAAAACTTATGTCGTCGTTGCTTCTGGTATCGTTGGTGGAATGCCAGCGTTCAATCTTGAGATTTTTGACATGGGCGCAGAAACTGCCGATTCACCTGATAACGTAGGAATTCTTTTCTATCATGGTTCGCCTGATGCGCCTACCGTTGATATTGTAACTGGAGGAAATGTTTTAATTGACGATGCTTCTTACGGAGACTTCGCGGGTTACTTAAACATCCCTGCTGCTTCCTATGAATTGAGTGTTACACCTGGAAATGACAATAGCACAATCGTTGCAAGTTATACTGCTGACGTAAGTAGCTTAGGTGGTGGAGCAGGAGTTATTTTTGCTTCTGGATTT
>CALHBQ010000503.1 GCA_937930815.1 uncultured Saprospiraceae bacterium
ACAAATGACTCAAATCCACTTTTCAAAACTGGGCCATCAACATAGTGTCCATTTGGATTAGGACGGTCAAAAACCATCAAAGCTTTTTGGTTTTCCGCACATGCCTGCATCACATAAAACATCGTACTGATGTATGTATAAAAACGTGCTCCAACATCTTGAATATCAAAAATAATCAAGTCAATGTCTTCAAACATTTCAGTAGTTGGTTTCTTATTTTTTCCATAAAGAGAAATAATTGGTAAGCCAGTTTTAGGGTCTTTTCCATCTTTGATTTTTTCACCTGCATCGGCTGTTCCTCGGAAGCCATGTTCAGGGGAAAAAATTTTCTTTACCAACATGCCCTCAGCTAATAATCGGTCTACCAAATGTTCATTTCCAACACGAGATGTTTGGTTTACTACGAGCCCTACCCTCATTGTTTCTTTCTCTCTTTCAGACTTATCGATTTTATTTACTTTGTCAAAAAAGACTTCTGCACCTGTTTTAATGGCTTTTGAATCTGAAATTGATTCTTTGGTGACGGGGGTTGAAATTTCTGCCTTTTGTTGGTTTTGAGAATTGGAGCTTTTGCATCCAATAAGAATTATTAATAATAGAAGTGATGTATATTTCATTTAAATAAATTTGACTTTAGTGGCAAAAGGAGGTTGTCTCACAAGGTTTGATATGTTCGATTTTCAAAATCGAGCATATCTTTAAGTTGTTGATTATCAATCGCTTAAAAATGTGACGGATTTTAAAAATCCCCCACATTACTAAATTTCAAAAGTTTAGTAAACATAAAAAACGTATTTTTACATTGTTAAAAACGTAAATTCCGAAGTTAATGTCTATGCAAAACAAAGCAATTTTTGGTTTATTTATCTTAGTTGTAATTTTCTTTAAGCTTCCTTCTCAGAAACAAGCAGATTTAAAACATTTAGAAACAGCTTTGAGAAATGGAGAAGTCACAGGAATAAAGGTAATTTATAATGAGGATCCATATTTTTATCAGCAGTCATCTCACTTTAGCAGGACCATTTACATGAAAAAATATCCACTTAAAGTTGATCCATACACATTGAGAGATAAAGTCGAAAGCATTTATTATGAACCTGATTTTCCAGAATCCTATAAAATTCCAATCCAATATTTAGCAAAAGAAGAGGCAACAGTCAAATTTTGACCCAATGCCTAATAATTCTAATCGTAGATAATTCGGGTTTTCTAAAAAAAACTAATAGACTATGCAAAAAAAAGCAATTTTTATATTTCTCTTTTCTGTATTTATTTCTCTCTTCTGGAGTTGCTCAAAACCAGTTGAACAATTTCCAACCATTACCGAAAGTGAATTTGATGATTTAGTTCTACAAGGTAAGGTTACTAAAATTGAGGTTCATTCAAACCGTAAATTAATCGTCTATACAATTATTGAAGAAGAGAATGATAAATATAAATATGAACTACCTGTGTTTTTAGGGGTAAGAAAAAGAGTTAGCCAGCATTGTAAAGACGCACAATTGTATAGTTGCCCTGAAATAATTCATAAAAACAAAAGGGAGCAATTCAATAAAAAATCACTTTGGCTCAATGTAATGATTTGGGGACTCATTTCACTTTTTACCTTGGTAATAACAGTTTATGCAATTTTTCAGGTTTGGAATCTTGAAAGGATTGAGAGTAAAATGAAAATGTTATGGCTTCTTATAATTTTATTTGTGCCTTTGGGATGGGCAATATTTTTTGCTGTCGAATTTTGGTTTAAAGGAGATGATCCAAAAACAAAGATTTAGTTGATAGCTAAAATAAGATAGAGGCTATTTGAACAAAGTTTAAAAACGATTAACTAATTTCGCCCCTACATGTTTTTAATGAGATGACGTACAAAAATTACCAAACAGAGTTGCTGCCTACCCTACCCGATGACCCCGGTGTCTATCGGTTTTTGGGTGAGGATGATACGATTTTGTATGTCGGAAAGGCAAAAAATTTGCGCAACCGATTAGGCTCCTATTTCACGGCTGGAAAGAATACGACGCATAAAACGCGCATCCTTGTGCGTACTGCCAAACGCGTAGAATTTACCTTGGTTGAAACGGAAGCAGATGCATTGCTTTTGGAAAATACACTCATCAAACGGTTCCAACCTCGCTTCAATGTCATGCTCAAGGATGATAAATCCTACTCCTACATTTGTATCAAAAAGGAGCGATTTCCGAGAGTCTTTAGTACACGAAAGGTGTTTCGAGATGGAAGTCAATATTTTGGCCCATACACTTCCAAAAAACGGATGCATAACATGCTCGAACTCATTCGAGATTTGTTTCCGTTGCGAAATTGCACCCATAATCTTTCGAAAGATAATATTGAAAAAGGGAAGTTTAAAGTGTGTTTGGAATTTCACATCAAAAACTGTTTGGGTGGATGCGAGGGTTTAGAATCAGAAGAAAATTACAATCTCAAAATTGAGCAAATCAAGAATATTCTAAAAGGAAATTTTGCTCAGGTGCGCAATCATTTTACAGACGAAATGCAGCGATTGGCGGAGGATTTAGAGTTTGAAAAAGCGCAACAATTAAAGATAAAATTGGATGCATTCACCAATTACCAAGGCAAAAGCACGGTGGTGAATCCGATGATAAAAGATGTGGATGTTTTCACGATTGCTTCCGATGAAAAGAATGCTTATATCAATTATTTGAAAATTGTAAATGGCGCCATTATCAATGCCTACACACAGGAATTAGTCAAAAATTTGAATGAAGACGAGATGGATTTGATGTCTTTCGCGATTCCTGAATTGAGAGAAAAATTCAATTCCATTGCCCCTGAGGTGATTGTTCCGATGGAGTTGAAGATTCCGAATGCGACTTTTTCAACGACCATTCCTAAAATTGGAGACAAGTTGCGATTGATTGAATTGTCTGAGAAAAATGTGCGTTTTCACTTACTTCAAAAACGACGGGATGAGGCGACCAAAACCCGTCGTCAAACCTCTGCCGAACGCATTCTTTCTACTTTGAAATATGATTTAAATATGAAAGAAATGCCTTTTCATATCGAGTGTTTTGATAACTCGAATATGCAGGGCAGTTACCCCGTGAGTAGTTGCGTGGTTTTCAAAAATGCGAAACCTTCCAATAAAGATTATCGACATTATAATGTAAAAACGGTCGTTGGCCCCGATGATTACGCCTCAATGGAAGAAGTGGTTTATCGTCGGTACAAACGCCTTTTGAACGAAAATCGAGACCTACCTCAATTGATTATTATTGATGGTGGGAAAGGTCAACTTTCGGCAGCGGTTAAGAGTTTGAAGGCGTTAGATATTTTAGAAAAAGTGGTCATCGTCGGTATCGCCAAACGATTGGAAGAGATTTTCTTTCCAGGTGATTCGGTTCCGCTTTACATTAATAAAAAGTCGGAAAGTCTTAAACTCATGCAGCAGGCGCGGAATGAGGCACACCGATTTGCGATTACTTTTCATAGAAATAAACGATCTAAAGATTTCACCAAAACGGAATTGACGGATGTGCCAGGCGTGGGCGATAAAACGGCTACTAAATTGTTGAAGCATTACGGCTCTGTCCGTAAGATTAGAAATGTAAGTTTTGAAGATTTGGAGGCGCAGGCGGGGAAGTCGGTGGCGACTAAGTTGTTTACTTATTTTGGCAAAAAATCAGGTGACGAGGAGGAGTGAGTGGCTTGCTCAGAGCGACTTAGCGGAACGCGGAGGACGCTGATGAACGTGGATTTTCGCGGATTTTTTCTTGCGAAAAAGAGCGATTCAATGGGACACGGATTGAACGGATTCAAACGGATTTTGCGGAAAATATTACTAAAGTCAATCTTCAATTTACCGAGTAAACTTCAATCCAATCCTGAAAATTCTATAATCCTGTAAATCCTGATTCAGACAAATAATGCACAGAGCGACTTAGCCGAACGCGGATGACACAGATAAACGCGGATTTTCGCGGATTTTTTTCGCCACGAATGAATTCGTGGGCTTCGGAGTTTGAGATAATCTGAAGTGACACACCCCGCCGCTATCGCGGCACCCCTCTCAAGAGGGGACTCGCTTGCCCAAACTCATCGATCGGAAAATTGAAGCGGAGCAGCTCCCCTCTTGAGAGGGGTGTCCGCCTCAGCGGACGGGGTGTGTTAACTCCACAAAATTCAACGCACCATTTCCAAAATCCAGTATTTTAAAAGAAACTCGCTGCAATCCACCTGACTTTTCTTAATAAAACCTTAAAATTGCATACTAATGCGGATCACCAAGCTGTTTTAGTGTCATTATGAAACCCCAAACAAATTACAAAAACTCAAAGAACAAGAGGTATTATGCGGATTCTACAACTATGTAAAAAATTCCCCTACCCCCTCAAGGATGGAGAATCTATCGCTGTAACGCACTTGAGCAGAGCGTTGAATGACTTAGGATGTGAGGTTACTTTGCTGAGCATGAATACGACCAAACACTTTTGTGATATCACAAAATTGCCTAAAACTTACAACCACTTCAAAGAAATACATGCGGTCAAGGTGAACAATAACACCAATCCGTGGACGGCTTTTTGGAATATCTTTTCTAAAGAATCTTATCACATAACTCGTTTTATATCGAAGAACTTTGAGCGTAAACTCATTGAAGTTTTAAAAGACAACACATTCGATATTATTCAATTGGAAACGCCGGTTTTGTCTTCCTACATTCCCGTGATTCGAAAACACTCGAAGGCGATAGTTTCGATGCGTAGCCACAATGTGGAGTATGAAATTTGGGCGCGTTATGCCGAAAATCAAAAGTTCTTTCCATACAAATGGTATTTGAAAAAGGCAGCGGAGAAGCTTCAGAATTTTGAGCAGAAGTATATGAACGACTATGATTTGGTTTTGGCCTTGACGCGTCGTGATTTGAAAATTTTGAAAAAAGAAGGACTTTCCAAACCTAATTATGTGATTCCGATTGGACTGGATGTTCGTGATTACAAACCAGATGTTTCTTGTTTTAAA
>CALHBQ010000504.1 GCA_937930815.1 uncultured Saprospiraceae bacterium
CCCAAGTCCAAACTCATCACTTCGCTCAAATCGCAAAGAGTCCATGAGGTAATACGTACTCGAATTGTTTGCTTGAAAGAGTACCAAAATATCTTCTACTTCTTTGATAGCTTCGTAAGTAGCTGCATTTTTAATCATGCCTAATCGCTGGTTTTTCTCAACTACTTCTCCTTCTTTTACGAAAATATTTCCCAACAACCCCTGCATTTTGGCAGTAATCGGAATCGGAGGTGTCGCATCAGAAATCACAACTTCTGAACGAACAATATCTGGATACTTGATAAACCAAGCCGTCAACAATATAGCCGTGATGGCAATAAGAATAAACAGCGTCCCCCAAGTTATCAAACGAGACGGCTTCGCTTCCAATATTTTTCTAATCTCAGAACTTCTTAATTCTAAATTTTTTGTCTCAGACATTTTTTTTGTTTGTAGGTTTTGTGTGGGGGCTGGGTATTATTCACTTTCAACGTCTCGTAATATTTTTCCTTCTTGTGTTTTCCATTCAACTAAACCATTAGCGCTTCTTCCCATTACAATCATTGCAGCGGAAGAAGGGCTTGAAAAAATATAGTCTTTCTTTAAAAAGAGTTCTCCATTTTTTTTTAAAATGATTTCCTCTTCTATCATTTCGTCTCTAAGTCTTTTCATTGTTTTAGGAAAAGAAGCTACAACCGGATCTGCAATTTGTGCTTTTTCAAAAACAACAAACCCCTCAGATGTTTGAATTCCACTTGCCTTTCCTCCTCTCGCTGCGTCAATGGAAAAAGTGATAAGCTTTTCTATATTTTCAGAATTGGAGTTAGAATTATTTCGAACAGAAACCTTTTCTCTTTTTTCTTCTAATAATTTGTGTCCCAAAATATTTATTAAAAAACGAATATTAGAAAGAAACTCTTCCATTTCAGCAATATCTGACTCAGAGATATTCGGTTTATTAGGTATTTGTGAGTTAACTAACTCATACCTTCCAACATGTTTTGCTAATTCGTAAATTCTATTTTCAAGATATTTTATGTGAGCTTTGTTTAAGTTATCATCTTTGCTAATAAAAGTAATTGCTTCACTCCAAAAGTCTTTTTGTTTTAAATGCTGGTTTAACCGCTTTAGAATTTCCTCCGCTTCGCCAATATACACCTTGCTTTTATCTAAATTTCCTTCCGCACCTCCAAATAATAAGTATATACCAGTTGAATTTAAATCTACTCTATCATTACAGTTTTTTATATATGTTCTTGGGATTTTATATGCCTTTCCATTCCAGTTTGATAGTTCGCAGGAAATTCTGCCATTAGGTTCTCCATCAATTAGAAATAGCTTTACTGTTTTACCGTATTTCTTCATTATCTATTTTTCAAAAAAAAACTTAAACTCTTTAGCATTCAAAACTTCAACTTTCGGAAGTGTAATTTGATGAAGTCCTTTTGTGAGTGTTTAGCAACCGCTCCATATCCTCATCCGTCCAATTGTTTTTGTCCCAAATTTCATCAGCAGCTTTGGTGACTTTCTCAGCTAAGTACTTGACTATCAGGCGTTTAATTTCAATTAAATCTTTTGGTTCTAACTCTCGCGAGAAGAGTTTTAAAATATCTAATTGTTGCTGATTCAGATTATTTATTTGCGAAGAAGAATCCATAATGATTTATTTTTAATACAAAATACAACTTTTTTAGGTTTATCGTTCATTCCTTAAACAGCCACCTTCCCCTTAATATGCGGATGCGGATCATAATCTTTCAACACAAAATCCTCGAATTTAAAACCAAAAATATCTTTCACCTCAGGATTCATTTCTATGGTAGGAAGGGTGCGGGGCTCACGCGTCAATTGTAATCTCGCTTGGTCAAAATGATTATTGTACAAATGCACATCACCGAAAGTATGTACAAATTCACCAGGTTCTAAATCACAAACCTGCGCCATCATCATGGTCAACAATGCATAAGAAGCAATATTGAACGGCACTCCCAAAAACACATCCGCAGACCGCTGATACAATTGACAACTCAATTTTCCATCATTTACATAAAACTGAAAAAGGGCATGGCAGGGTGTCAATGCCATATCTTTTAGGTCGCCCACATTCCATGCATTCACGATGATGCGACGACTGTCTGGGTTGTTTTTGATGGTCTCCACCGCATTGGCAATCTGATTGATGGCTGTTCCATCAGTTCCCTGCCAACTGACCCATTGTTTTCCATAAACTGGGCCTAAGTCACCATTTTCATCCGCCCAGGCATTCCAGATACGAACGCCATTTTCTTGGAGGTATTTGACATTGGTATCGCCATTCAAAAACCAAAGCAATTCGTAGATGATGGATTTCAAATGTAACTTCTTCGTTGTCAACATCGGAAACCCTTTTGCTAAGTCAAATCGCGTTTGATAACCAAAAACACTTCGAGTGCCAGTGCCCGTTCGATCAGATTTATCTGCTCCTTTCTCTAATATATGGTCTAAAAGTTCTAAATATGCCTTCATAAAAAAATGAGTGAGTTATGGAATGTCGGAATGAGTGAATGTGGTGGTGGCGAGAAATATATACTTAAACTCAAAACTACGAACAACTATTTTTGTTTCACAGCGAAATCGTAATTTTAAACCACAAAAGGCACAAAAGGAGGCACAAAAGGATTTAAAGAAAGACCTTTTGTGATTTTTATCAATCAATTGAATATGAAATGTATTTCCTTCATTGTTGGTTTGTTAAGTGTTTTGGCAAGTTGTGCTGAAATTAATGAAAGTGATTTGCAAGGTGAATGGAACTTTTACCCAAATCGTGAGGCAAGCTATTTTACCAACTTCAAATTTGAAGGCGATTCTGTTGAGATTTTGGATAATTATTATTTTAAAGAGAAAGGTACTTTCCATATAGAGGGGGACTCAATAAAAATTTTAAGAGAGAAAGATGATTTCTCAATTGGGTTTAAAATCGAAAGACTAAATAAAGACACGCTGGAAATTGAAAGCGGTAATCCAGAACTTAATTGGCTGTTTTTAAAGGATGATTGGGTGACTAATAAGCCGGAGAAATTTGATTTAGTTGATATAGAATCAAATAAAACTCGTTCAGAACTTCCTGGCAGCTATTATTTTTCAATTCATCTTTATAGAAAGGATGATTCATTAAAATTGAGATTAGGTCAAAGGTTGTCTCGATTTGATGATATACCATTGTACTTGGAGGTTTTTGATGGTCCTCAACCAAACATGAGAAAAATCCTATTGTTTTTGGGTGAAAATGTGATACTCGAGGAATTAGAGGAATTATATTTGAGACTTACTGCAGAAAGTTACGGAAGTGTTTACATCATCTTGAAAAGGGCTGGGTTGAAAGATTTTTATATCATGCCAGATAAAAATAACTTTTGGCCAAAAGAATACAATGATTTTCTTTCTAAGTTAAAGCCAAAGCGACCAACGATAGATGATAAATTTCAAACAAAAACTGAATTTCTTGAAGGAGGTGGTATTGAAATAAAATTTGAATCAGAAGCTGATTCTTTGAAAATGAAAAATCTTTCTTTTGATAAAAGATATTTATTTTCTTTTAATAAAGATTTACCTATGAAAGAGTTCCTAAAATTGAAAATGAAATCTAATGCTTTGCTAAAAGCAAAATTTAATATTAGGTATGAAATTGAATAGATTATTTTAAAACCACAAAAAGCATAAAAGGTCATTCAAGTAATTCTTTTGTGCCTCCTTTTGTGTCTTTTGTGGTTCAATAAAAAATATATGAGTTACAGCAGTTTAAGACAATGCGTCAACGATTTAGAGAAAACCCGTCAATTGATTCGTATCAAAACCGAACTCGATCCTGATTTGGAAATTGCAGAAGTGCATCGCCGAATTTATCATAAACAAGGCCCTGCTT
>CALHBQ010000505.1 GCA_937930815.1 uncultured Saprospiraceae bacterium
ATTTCTTTTTGTGTAAAAAAAGGGGAAGCATTTTACGTCCCTACTCCAGCTGATCAAGAAGAGACAAAAGCAATTTTAGAAGTTTTCAAACCGATATTTGAAAATCCGAATATTAAATTGATCGGCCAAAATATCAAATACGATGGTTTGATGATGAAATGGTATGGCATCGAAACCAAAGGGTTATTTTACGATACCATGATCATGCATTATTTGTTAGAACCTGCATTGCGCCACAACATGGATTACCTCGCTGAGACGTATCTAAAATATCAACCTGTTTCTATCACAACGTTGATTGGTAAAAAAGGAAAGAATCAAAAAACAATGCGAGATGTACCCATCAAAGATGTGGTAGATTACGCATGTGAAGATGCAGACGTGACGCTTCAACTGTATGAATATTTATACCCAAAATTGGTAGAAGCAGATTTAGAAAACCTCTACCTCACAATGGAAGAGCCATTGATTGAAGTACTGATTGAATTAGAATACAATGGCATCCGATTGAATAAAGAGTTTTTGAACGATTACTCAAAAGTACTAACAGAGCAGATTGCAGAGGCGCAAGATGCGATTCATAAAGAAGCGGGCGTTGAATTTAATATCGCTTCTCCAAAACAGGTTGGACAGATACTTTTCGACCATATGAAAATTCCTTATCGTTGGAGAAAAACCAAATCTGGTCAATATTCTACCGATGAAACCAAGCTTAGCGAATTGGCAAAAAGCCATTCGTTTGTTCAAAAAATATTGGACTTCCGTGGCATGGCAAAACTCAAATCTACTTACGTAGATGCATTGCCCAATATGGTCAATCCGCGCGATGGACGGATTCATAGTTCGTTCAATCAGGCATTGGCCGCGACAGGTCGATTGAGTAGCAATAATCCGAATTTGCAAAACATTCCAATCAGAACAGAAGCAGGCCGTAAAGTGCGAAAAGCATTTATTCCAGGTGATGATGAGCATATTTTATTGGCGGCCGATTACTCACAAATTGAGTTGCGGTTGATTGCCGAAATAAGTGGTGACGAAGCCATGCTTGAAGCATTTATCAATGGCCAAGACATTCACCGAGCAACGGCTGCAAAAGTTTATGGAGTTCCGTTTGAGGAAGTAACTGCCGACCAACGTCGTAATGCAAAAACCGTAAATTTTTCAATCATCTACGGTGCAGGTGCGACTAATCTCTCTCAACAACTCGACATCAAACGTGCCGAGGCAGGAGAGCTGATAAAGCAATATTTCACCCAATACCAAGGTCTTAGCAGATACATGGAGGACGTCGTCGAAAAAGCACGTGAAACGGGCTACGTGATGACCATGATGGGCCGCCGCCGCGAGTTACGCGACATCAATTCAAGGAATGGTTTAGAACGTTCCAATGCCGAGCGAGTAGCAGTCAATACTCCAATTCAGGGAACAGCCGCAGATATGATTAAGCTCGCGATGATCAATATTCATAAAGAATTGAAAGGTGGAAATTTCAAAACCAAAATGATTTTGCAAGTACATGATGAGTTGGTTTTTGATGTGTATAAACCAGAGTTAGAAACTGTCAAACCAATCATCGAAAACGGGATGAAAAATGCAATTCCAAATTTGAAGGTGCCGATTTTGGTGGGGATGGATACTGGAGCGGATTGGTTGGAGGCGCATTAAATTCAATAAGCCCTGTACATGCTCCGTAGGAGCATCATCTTTGTAGAAACCATTTATAAAATCAGTTTAACCGCTCCGTAGGGGTATCTTAAATCGTTTGCAAAGATTGCCCTCCTACGGAGCGCTGAAAACCTATCCTATACAATTGCTACAAAGATATCGCTCCTATGGAGCGGTTGGAAGTTCGTATAATCTTCATAAATTATTTATTAGTACTTTGTATTTTCGTTTAAGCAACGGTATTTTGCTTTTCAAAAACAAGCAATGTTTTTAAATTAAAACCCACATGCTATGGCGAATACTTACACGCAACTATATACACATCTCGTTTTTGCAGTAAAAAATCGCGAATCATTAATCAAATCAACTTTCCGCCAAGAAGTAGAAAAATACATGACGGGCATTCTCCAAAACAAAGGACATAAATTGGTCGCAATTTACTTGATGTCAGATCATGCGCATATTTTAATCGGTCAAAACCCAAAAAATTCATTATCCGAGACTATTGGTATTTTAAAAACAGAAACGACTAATTTTATAAAAGAAAAAAGATTCTCTCCTTTTAAGTTTCAATGGCAAGAAGGTTTTGGTGCTTTTTCACATTCAAGAAAAGAATTGGATGCTGTAGTGAAATATATTTTAAACCAGCCTGAACATCATAGGAAAAAGAATTTTAGAGAAGAATATTTGACACTTTTAAAAAGATATGAAATAGATTATGATGAGAAATACCTGTTTGATTTTTTCTAAAAAAACTCAATTTTTCAACATTATAAAATTAAGTCGAGAACAAAAAATGGGTCATCCACCAAAAAGCGAATGACCCATTTTCTTCATAAAAGAAAACTCCCTACTCAGGAACCTTCTCAGGATCTAACAAATCGTAAAACTCATTCAATTTAGGTAGAATGATGATTCTTGTACGACGATTCATAGAACGACCAGCAGCAGTATCATTACTTGCCAAAACGTTGTACTCACCACGACCAGCAGCAATCAAACGATTCGGGTCAACGCCGAAGTTTTTCTGCAAGGTTCTTACCACAGATGCAGAACGCAAAACTGATAAATCCCAGTTATCACGTACCCCTGTTTTATTAATCGGAACATTATCGGTATAACCTTCCACCATCACCTCAACGTTAGGACGTGACTGAACAATTTTTGCGATTTTTGCTAACACTTCGTTTGCACGAGAAGTAATTTCGTAGCTACCGCTTGTGTAAAGCATCTTGTCAGAAAGGTTGATAAAGACAACAGTTTTGTCAACCTTGATATCAACATCATTGTCATCAATACCATCTTTCAACACATTTTTCAAATTAACCGCCAATGCTAAGTTGATAGAATCTGCTTTTGTTTTTGCAGCTTGAATCAATCGGATGTACTTATCTTTTCCTTCCAATTGCTTCAACGTTTCACCAATATTCTGATTGGCAGATTGAGACAAAACGGTCAAATCACCTACTTGCTCCACTGTTTTATCACGTTGCGTACGCACATCGCCGATTTGTTCTTTCAAATCACCGATTTGTTCTTCTCTCAAACGAAGATTACTTTCAGCAACTTTTTTGGCTTGCTCACAAGCCGCCAATTTATTCATGTATTCATTGAGTTGGACACCTGCTTTACCTAAATCAGTATTGGCTGCATCTAATTCAGTACGCATTTGATCCTGCATACTTGCATACTTTTTCTTGCTAATACAAGAGGTCATAAACAAACCCAATGCTAAGAAAATGTACAATTTGGACATAAAATTCATAGTAGTGATTTTTTTAAGTTGAATA
>CALHBQ010000506.1 GCA_937930815.1 uncultured Saprospiraceae bacterium
GTAAAAAGAGTTGAAAGATCAACTGCTTCACCAGTGCTGGTCACATTGCCAGTAGTCAATGAAGGAGCAATATCACCTGCAGGACAACTAAACAAATTACAAGCATTTGTAGGTCCATTTAGAGCAATTGTGGCAGCGCTACTGAAAAGATTAGCAAATAAAATATCCGCGTTTGAAGATATTCCGTTATTATTTGTCAAACCTCCTCCTTCTTGTAATATACCAAAATCTGCAAGGTAAAAATCACCTGTTGTGCTGTTTATCAAACCTGTCGGATTGCCATTTCTATCTTCTGTTAGTACACAGGCAGTGGACGGGTAAGCCGTGAAATTTCCTTGGACACCTCCGAACTGATTAAAGCTCGTGGATTGACCAAAAGCCCCACTAATAACATTTTCACCTACAGGTGTAAGTGAATTTGGATTTCTGTTTCCGCCTGTAGCAGTATATTCTGAACCTCCCATAAAAACAGCGGTTCCTTGAAAAGCAATCAGTACTTTGTCGGTTGCTAAAGCCCAGGTTTTAATAGCCTCCTTTTCAGCAGCAGAAAAAGCAGATGTCGTATTTGGTGAAAAACCTCCTGCGTCCGTATTAGTACCTCCTGCATAAAATATTTGACAACCGTTTGCAATGAGGCCAGCTGCCGTAATAGTTGAAGTACCAAAACTATGAAGCTCAAATTGGTACCTGTCATCCGTTCCGGTAGGTCCCCAATTGTTAAGGTTAAGTAGTTTGTCATCGGCATATGTCTTATGGGTTCCAGAGATTCCGTATGCATCTGAATTATAACAAACTTTTATTATGACAGGTGCAGTTGCATCTATCATTTTTTCTGAGCTAATTAAAGTTGCCCTTTCGACCTGAGTATCAACCGCTTCATTATCTGAAAAGATGAACCCGGTCGAAAAGACAATGCTTACTATAATTAACAGATTATTCCAGTGTGCCTGTTTAAAGGCATTTTTTCTTTTAGTATTCCGAACAAAAGGGAATAGAGTTGTCGTTTTTTTCATGAGAAATAGATTAAAATAATTTTGTAAGGTTTTAGATAGAGGATATAATTTTACTTTCTGGCCTTTTTTTGAGGGCCATTTTTATTAATTCTGTAGACAGTGATTGCTCACCTCTTTTTTTATGTAAGATTGCTTTACTCTCTGCTACTGGATACATCATTCTTGGAGGCTCTTCATAGCCTATCGCTTTTTCAAGCTCGAAAGATTGCTCCCATGGCTCATTGATGAACTCATTTTTTGCGTCCATATTTACGCCCCAGCCAACCAGTTCGTACCACGACATCATCATCATGTCGTAAGTTTTGTGGAGGTGTTTTCTTTCTGAAGAACCTCTTTTCAAATCAGCTAAGGATTCAAATTCAGCGATGCATTTCTTCATTAAATGTGAGGTCTGAATCGCGCTATCTTCGTTTCCCTGTAGGATAGCATTCATTCCTTCGCAATAAAATTTCATTGCATTGAGATAGGTGATTACCGATTGATTTTTGATAGGAAAGTCAGGCGTGTGTAGCCAGAAATTGAGTTGACGTATGGCTTCGTCATACTTTCTGAATCTTATATTTACCAAGGCAGGTAAAATTCGCCCCTCATAGAGTAAAATGAGTTCATTTGAACCCAAAGGAGCCGGTTGTTTCATCGTGATATAAGCATACTCTTTTGCTGTTTCGAGTGCTTTTCTATATTCATTCAATTCCGCATAGGTTACCGTGAGGTAATGCAGATTGTGCAAGTAATTTTGGTCAGCTATTTTTGGGACATTTTCTTCGTTGTGGTAGTTTCGTTCAGCAGCCCTTGCTTGCTCAAAAACCTCTGCAGCTTTTTCATAGTCACCTTCCAAGAAATACAAATGCCCCGGCATGTGCAACAAGTGCGGAATCCCCGGTGCTTGTTGGGTCATCTTTAATGCTATCGGCTTTGCCGTAGCAAAATCTGGACGCACTTCCATAGTATGCACATAATAATGTTGCAACCCAGCGTGGTCAGGAAAGCGTCGTAACGCATTTTCCAAAACTGTTTTTACTTCCTGACTTTGAGATTCTGTTTGAGCAGATTGGCGCATCATTAATACTGCAAAAGCAATGGCATTCGGTTCATCCGGATAGGACTTCATAATTTCCTTGAAATAGGGTAAGGCTTTCCCGATTCCTCCATTAAGCAAAACATTAGTAGCTTGTATAAGCTCAATTTCTATCTCCGAATTGCCTGTTTGATTTTTTTGTGCATTCTCAATGGCATCCAACCAAGTTTGAGACTCACCTCCAAAGCCAGGTTGGCACATCGCAACTCCCCAATATCCCATAGCACATTGTGGATCTAATTTCACAACATGCCTAAAAGCTCGGTAAGCTTCAAAATGCCAAAAGCCATGTAATAGGTTAAGACCTTGGTTGAACCAATCTTGTGCCTCTGGAACAGTAGTAGAAATGGTAAGCTGGGCGTTACCAATATTATCGCGCAACTTCGGAGTAGGTAAATCATTAAGGTCTGGCAAGACAGCATTACCTGAGCACAAAGTCGAAGAGGTCTCCACCACATCAGATACCTCCGAAGAGTCAGAAAGGATAGACTGGTAACCGCTAACAGATAAAAAGAGTATAATTCCTAATACCCCAAAACTCGTACAGAGTAATGTTCTTTCCATGAGAAAATTTGCGTAATGAGACCAAAAAATTACAGTTCGGAAAAGAATAGCGGGGGCTACTTTTCTATTGAAACCGAACTTATTTATTTGGAAAGCAAAAAAGGAAAGAACACATATTTTGCCGATACAATGTTATGGCAAGATTAATGTACTTGTTATTTTAACTAATTGTGATTAGGTTCTTACCTAATTACTTTCCTAAGGTTACTTGTACCACCAAGTAGCCTTTTTTTATTTTATGATAGGGGAATTAATTAAGATCTGATCTTTTTAGGATCTGAAATAAGAGGTGTAGAAAAAATTGTGTTATTGTTTGAAGGTAGCTATCGGAGGAGATAGTTAGTAAGAGAGGAATTGTTATACTATTTAGTTGTTTTGCAAAAACTGATCCGTATCAAAACAATTCGGAGAGTTTAGAAAGTAATAATATGTAATTAATCGCAATGTGTTCTTTTTTAGTAACATTTTTCATAGTATATTTACTAAAATTCGTAAACTGTTTAAAATAAACATTTTATGGACGCATTATTGAAAAATATATACTAAAATGTACTTTTTTTTTATTACAAGAGGATAGGTTTTTGGTGACAAATGGCGTTGACAGAGGTTATTTTCCAACAAATACTCTCCATTTGTGACAACTTACTTTTGTTCACAGTATGAATAAAAATATCTGAAAAACTTTTGTTTTTTTTCTTGAAGGTATTTTGTTATGAAGGTTGATTCTCTATTTAAAGGAATATTTTACGGCTTTCAAACCTTATCTGGATTATCTTTTAAGAACCTATCCCAACCTTTTGACTTCTTCATACCGCTCAAAACACTACTCGTTTGAAAATAAATGGTAAAATAGATATTCATCTAAAAAATCTCAATTGATTCGTTCCAGAGTTTAGTTTAGAATGGAATATTTTTTCCTGTTTTGGGACTCTTTGCCCCATTTCTCAAAGTGTTAACTTTCATCGTTTTATGATTTTGGTGTCAATTCATTCCAAGATAATACACGAGAGGCGATAATGCCTTTATATTAACCAGTTGTTGAAAAATTGAAAAAATATCTAAAGCTATAGTGCAGAAAATCAGGCTCATTTAATAATCAAACCTACAATCAAATTAGTAATAATTCATAGAAATAAATAAAACCGAACCCCAAGGAAGAAGCTCGGGAGTTTTATTTTTAAGGAATTGGAGTTTTTACATTCCAAAAGGACTACTGCTACCACCAGCTTTTGGTTTCTGCAATACATCAAAGACTATTTCAAAATATGATCCCTTTGCTGTTATTCGCGTTGGGAGATTCGAAAGAGCCAATGTAGCAGAGGCATATGATGTCTCTAAATCCCCTTTTCCATAATTCCATGAATTTTCCTTTGGGGAATGGTATCCCCTAATTGGCGAATGGTACGATTTTGATATGCGAAATAAAAAGAACCCCTACCCCATCATACCATGCACAAACACATCAATAAACTCCCGCATTTTGGAAATGATTTGCTCACCAAAGCATTTTAAAACGCTACAAACTTCTTAATTGATTGACTCTCACCCTTCCTAATCTGAAGTAAATAAGTCCCACTTTTAAATTCTCCGATATTTACCACTGCCTTGCGTTATGCATCAGATCGACGAATGGAAGTTCCGTACCATAATCAACAACTCCACTTAGATTGGTTCCGAATTCTAATTTGCAGGCGTCGCTTAGCTGCGCTTGGAGATTTAAACAGGTAATAAGGCAAAAAAAGATAATAGGGCTTTTCATAAATTTTAATTTATAAAATAGAAACGAAACCAAAGTTTAGAAAATTTGCTCAAGGATAAACATAAAAAAACGGCTAACGAAAGTAAATCCGTTAGCCGTTTAAAAATTTGAATAGTTTAGTATTAATTTCGGAAAATTTTCTCACCTGCTTTTCTTGAAAGCATTTTTTGAGAATCTTTTCCAGTTTTATTTATTGCTATAATTTCTTTTTCATTATCGAGTGTAAAAACGACTTCGTAGGTTCCTACTTTAAAATTTTGCAAGTCTACAATTACTTCATTGTATCCTTCTGAAGCCATAAAATTTTCTGAATGAACGATAGATGAATTTACCGCATCAATCACTTCCATATTCATTTCTCCACCAACTTTACAAGTATAAGAAAGATTGTATTCATTCGGATTTTCAGTCATCGTATAGCCATTCATTGAGAAGTGGTTTTTGACTGTTTTACTCATTGAAATTTGATTGCTGTAACTGTAAGCATCATCCATATCCACTTGTCTAAGTCTATAAGTTATTTGCTCATCAACAGAAGCTAAATCCATATCTAAATAAACGTAAGCGTTATTTTTGCTTGAATTTCTACGCGCATCAACTGTCGCTATTTTAGCAAAATTGACATTATCTTTTGATTTTTCAACAATGAAATGTTTGCTGTTTATTTCGTTAGAAGTGGTCCATTGTAGAAGGTTGCCCATTTCATCTTCGGTCGCTTTTAGGTCTGAAGAATATGCTACTTGAGCAGAAATTTGGAAAGAGAATCCAACAAATAGAATAAGAGAAAGAAGGGTTTTAAGTATTTGATTATTCATAATTTTGTAGTGTTTGTTTGTAATTAAAGTGTACTAACAAACCAGCAAATACTTCTCCAGATCAGATGTGAATTTTAGCTATTTTGACATTGAGAAAAAACGTGTAATATTTAATACCGACTTTTAATATTGAAATTGCACCCGCCTTTCATTTTCCAAAATATCATAAACAGCTTGGTCATAAACCTCAATCGTTTTCGCTTTTTTAATCATCTTCACAACTTTGGTTGGGTTGGAAAAAGTTGACGAGAAGTATTCCCAATACGAGAGCATCTTTCTGATGATTTGTTTATCGCCCGTTAGCTTTTTTTCAAACTCGGAAAATAAGGTGTCATGAAATTTACTGAAAGTCTCGAATCGATCCTCTGGATATTCTTCTGTATTGTTTTTTATCATTTTTGGTAGAAAAGGATCCGCAATCAATCCACGTCCGAGCATCCAATGATCGATAGTTGGGAATCGCTCTGTCATCTCTCGATAACGAGCGACGGTGGTGATATCTCCGTTGTAGTACAATTTGTGCGGACTATGATCGAGACATCTTTGAAATCCGTCCAAGTCCACGCCACCCTTATATAGCTGTTTTCCAATACGCGCATGAATCGCGATGTTTTTCAAAGGATATTTTCCTAAAACAGGAAAAGTGTTGATAATTTCGCCAGCGTGTTCATAACCCATCCTCATTTTCATAGAAACGACGATGTCGGTTTCGGAGTGTACCCTATCTAAAATTCTATCGATTCTTTCTGGGTCGTTTACCAACCCAGATCCCAAACATTTATTCGTTACCATCGGGTAAGGGCAACCGAGATTCCAATTGAGTTCTTTGTAACCTAACGACTGTACAAATTTGGATACGAAAATAAACTCATCCGCATCATTCGTCATGATTTGTGGAATAACTCTGAGCGTAGTATTGTTTTTTAATTGAATATCTCGATCATAATTTGCCTTAATGATCAGCTTTCCATTCAATCGGATGTATGGCGCATAAAACGTATCTACCCCTCCAAAATACTTTTGGAAAGCATTCCGAAATCTAAAATCGGTGAAGCCTTGGAGTGGGGAGGATAGTAAGGTGCAGCTCATTTTTGATTTACTCTTCTTCAGATTTTTTGCTATAATTTAATCGATTTAACTCAGGCAATTGACCTGGAATCGTATCAAGCAGATTGCGTACTTCATCAATATTATCAGTAATTTTGGAAATGTGCCATTCAAGATTTTGACGGGAGAATTCTTCTTTTTTGAGACGTACAAACTCTTGATTCAGATAAACTTTGAACTCTGGACTCAACCAATAACAAAAATCGAGTGCTATTTCTTGATGCGCAAAAGTACCACCTCCGCGACCTGATTTCTGAACAATTCCGATTGCATTTATTCTTTTGATCCAATCTTTTGGAGAGATAATAATCCGGTTATCAGTTGATTCTAATAAAAGGTCATCCAATTGGATGACCTTTATTTTTGGATTATGTGCTTTTTCCCAAGTCAATAAATATCGAAGGGTATTGCTATTTTTCATCCAGTTTTGAATAATGTGAGCTGGTTTAGAATTAGAAGACTTTTTTGCAATATCTGTAAGCGAAACATAATCCCGATCATTAATTTCTTCTAGGCGGATAGTTATTCCTTCTACCTTAATTTTCTTTTTTGCCATAATATTATTTTTATCCGTGAAGTACAGTTTTCCAAGCTTGTTGACTTCGGCTTCGCTCAGCCAACGGATTTGAGGATAACCTTAATGCTTAATCACTTTCTTCCTCAAAACCCGCCCATCAATTTCAAGGTTAAAAATCACAATACCTGAGTAATCAAAAAGGATTGGAATAGCATGCCTACCTGCTGACAATTTGCCATCAATAATATTCTGAATTTTTCTACCAGAAAGGTCAAAAACCGTTAAGTTCAAATCAGTCGTTGTATTTAAAACCAGCTCAACCGTTAACTGCTCCCCTCCTGGGTTCGGAAAAATTTCAAAGTCAGAAATATTTTCTAAACTGGATTGAACACTTGATACATTACAATATAATCGCTCGGTCAAGGTCGAATCCAAAACAAATGGATTCACTTTTCCACTTTGGTGAGTTGCGATTTTAAATGTCCTCTCCCACTCTAAAGAATCGACAGGATCAAGTTTATGCCATTCGCACAATGTGTTGATTTGAGATTCAAAAAATAAAGGATCATCGGCCAATGCTTGTTCCTCATACATCGTGTAAAGATACATCATCGCACGGGCGACATTGCCTTTATGATTTTCTTGTGGTTCGAAAACGCCAGATTTTCTTTCGCTGTATTTGTCGATATTTTGGGTAGGAATTGTTCCAAAAGTTTGATTCAAATAATACCAATCTCTGGTTTCTGAATCTTGTATTTCGCCGAAAGGCAGATTGCCTCGATCACTATTGACAGGGGTTCGCGTTGGAAATAAATTATGCATATCATTTCCAGCGTTACCTGAAGCGCCTTTACTTTTTGGGTAGGTATGTTCTAAATTGATACCATCGGCAGATGAGTTCATAAACAAATGAACAGAAGGATCTACGCCATCTGGCAAATACAATGCGTGATTTGAATAAACACAACGGACACTGTCATTTAGTTTATAAATTTCTGAATATAAAACATCCTTGCCATTTGCACTTGACAAAACACTTGTTGGTTTATATTCACGTACTAAATTTTCTGCAAGTTCCTCCCCTTTTAGATTTGGGAAAACGGGTTCGTGCAATTGTGCAAACACAGATCCCACAAACGAAATCAATAAAACAATAATCAATCCTTTCATAAAATCAAAGGTACGTTCTTCACTCTATCAATGCGCTTCTTTCATTAATTTCTTCTGCAATTCTTCTAACGGAACGCCTTTTGTTTCTGGTATTGCACACAAATTATTTTAGAATAAACGCTATTTATTAAACCAAGATAATAATTGTCCAAACAATCGTTTATATCTTGTTTCTGTTGAATTAGAATTCCTTTATTTTGGAACATTGAATTCAACTTTTAGTAAAACTAACTAACTTTCTCACTCAAAAAAATACCTCATGCAAGATTACATGTTGACAGAAGACCACGTTATGTTTCGCGATGCCGTTCGTGATTTTATGGAAAAAGAAGTAGAACCATATTACGAAGAATGGGAAAAAGCAGGCGAAGTTTCGCGAGAGGTTTGGCGCAAAGCAGGGGAAATGGGGATTTTGAGTATTTACATTCCTGAAGAGTATGGCGGTATGGGTTTGGATGATTATCGCTACAATGCGATCATCTCGGAGGAGTTAGCACGAGTGAATGGAACAGGGCCAGGTTTCGCTATTCAAAATGATATTGTAGTGCCTTACATCTTGGAATATGCAACCGAAGAACAAAAGAAAAAATATCTTCCTAAAATAGCAACTGGCGAATGGATTGGTGCATTGGGCATGTCGGAAGCTGCAGCTGGTAGTGATTTGAAAGGTTTAAGAACAACCGCTATCAAAAAAGACGACCATTATCTTTTGAATGGTTCGAAGACTTTTATTTCCAATGGAATCATGTGTGACTTCGTCGTTTTGGCAGTAAAAACACAACCTGAATTGGGTTCAAAGGGTTTTGCAATTTTTATTGTTGACCGTACTATGGAAGGTTTTACAAATGGAAAAAACCTCGATAAAATCGGCATGAAAGGCCAAGACACGGCCGAGTTGTTTTTTGATAATGTAAAAGTTCCTTTTGAAAATTTGTTGGGCGCAGATGGCAAAGGTTTTTACTACCTCATGCATAATTTACCACAGGAACGCCTTTCGATTGCCGTTACCGGAATGGGTGCCATGGAAGCAACTTTGGAACAAACCATCCAATATTGTAAAGACCGAAAAGCTTTTGGAAAACAAATTGGCTCCTTCCAAAA
>CALHBQ010000507.1 GCA_937930815.1 uncultured Saprospiraceae bacterium
CATTGGTTTTATGTGAAAAAATATAATTATTTACACTTTTGGGGTCGCTCGATATTTTAAAAGGAGGGATCGAGCAAATTGAAATGCAAATATTATAAATTCCCCATATATATCCATGTTTTATTGATACTTACTATCACCGCACCACCAACACATCTCCCGAAACCATCTCCACTTGTTGATTTTTCAAATTCAAATAAGAAAAAGTGAGGACATAAACACCTTGCGCTACTTTACCTCCATCCCATGCAAACGGAGGTTGTTTAGTTTCGAAAAGTAGTCCACCCCATCGGTCGAAAACTTGCATTTGTTTTCCTATGAAGTCTTTGCCCAAGGGTTCGAGCAAATCATTGATGCCATCATTGTTGGGACTAAAAGAAGATGGAATATAAATATCAACTTCGCATGGCACTAAAATCAGATTGAAATTTTTGGTGATTTCGCAGCCTTCTATTTTTGTTGAAATTTGATAATTGCCTGCCGTTTGTATTTCAAAATTGGATTGTGGATTGGTATTACTATTTATGAAAAACTCATTTGAAAAATCGCTTTTCGGAGTTAGCGTAAAAGGTAGCAATTCTTGACAAATGCTGGTATCTGTTGGTAACTCTAAATCTATTCCTGAAAACAGTTCATTGAAAAAACTAATCTCAATTTCATCAATTGCGCTACAATAACCATCCGACACTTCTATCGCATAAACACCTGATTGTAAAACAGTTAAACTCGAATTACGACTCGAATCACTCCACAAATATTCGCGAAGTGGACGCGTAGCATTTGGTTTTAAAACTGCAATCGTATCTTCACAAATCAATTGATCATCACCCAATAAATCACCCAAACTATCGGGTAACACTATAACCTCTCGTGTAAAAAAATCGGAACAACCGAGCAACCAAACTTCTTGTTCGATTTGGTATTTGCCAGGTTCATTGAAGCAATAATTGAAAGAGGTATCTTGATTTTCGAACAAAACATCATTGCCAGTAATCGTCCACTCTACTGCGTGGGCGAGGTGATTGTATAGACTATCGGGGCGGAGGCATTGGTTTTGGCAAATGGTGTCTGGGGTGGCGAAGTAGGGGGTTGGTGGGCGGGGGGTGCCGCAGTGGTCTTCAAGAGATACATTTAACGTGTCAAGTGAGAAATTTAAGAATCGAAAAGAAGGAGCTGTATCTCTTTCCCATTCCCATCTTTCAAAAAACACTTCTTCCATGTCATAGACTGTCACACATGCATCAAACTGAGGACAACCATTTATAGAACCATCAGGTTCTGTTTTTGTAATCATGTTTGCACGCTCCCAAGTACCATCAGGAAAATATTTAGTACTACTCGCAAAATATAAGTTTCCATTTTGCCCAATTTCTATTTCTGGAAATTTAAATTCATACCCTCTATTCCAGAGTAAATTTCCGTTTTGGTCAAGTTTGCCCGAAATAACGGGGAGATCTTTTTTCGAATTTATTATAAATTGAAGTTCTCCGTTTGGAAAAACTTTTATCTGAAGATTATCATTGTCAAACTTTTCGGCACTTAGTCTTTTTCCCCATATAAAATTAAAACCAGAATCTAACTTTACAATTACAGCTTCCTTTTTATTTTTTAGATTAGGGTTTAATGCATTAAAAATTACCCCAGGAAAGTATAGATTCCCAAATGTATCTTTTTCTATGTCAGTATCGTAAAATAGGATCGTATCGCCTGTTATGTTCGCTGGCTTTTGAAGAGTAAAATTATCAATTATTTCTCCTGTCTCTGATAGCTTAAGGAAACTACTTATTTGTTTTCCAGCTGGATTTCCATTTACAACCCAATTAAAGACTGCTCCCGCCAAAATTTCATTGTCGTCTAATTCTACAATATTTCTAAAAGTTAGGCTGTGGTGGTTATTGAAGTTGGATGGAAAATAATTAAAAGCCCAATCTATTGAGCCATCGAAATTATATTTTGCGATTGGTAAACTTCTTAGTCTATCTCTATCTAAAAGATATAAGTTTGAATATATGATGCTATCACCAACAACTTCTAAAAAAAGTGTTCTGGAAACATCTCGTCCTCCTATTTTCCTGCACCAATTTGAGTTTGAATCAAAGTTTATTTTACATAAACAACTTATATCCTCATGATCCGATCTACTGTATGAATAGGTGAAAAAATGGTCATTTTCGATCATCTGGTGATTAATGGAAACGCTTGGAGTTCCAAAAGAATCAAAAGTGATAAAAAAACTATTTTGCAAACTATCCATTGAGACTAAATTAAGCCCATCGATAGCAGGATAAAGTAGAGATACTTCTTCAAGTTGATTAATACTAATTTCATAAAATCCTACAAATCTGATGGAAGAAATTTCTTTATAAAAAGAGTCCTGTGCATAAATGCAATTTGTAATCAGAATGAAAAATAAAAAGTATTTAGCCAACTTTCAGGTGTTTTAGTATGAATAAAATGGCTGGCCTCAGACAATCCAAGACCAACCAACTCAAATTTAATTATACCAATTTAACATCAGCAATCAGGCCAATTTGGATGAAAACCTTCAATACATGGTAAATCATCGTCAGCTGTCTGATGTTCACAATAGAAATCTTCGTTCCATGAGCAATTTAGAAACCCTTCATTATCTACTTCACAGTTACCTGCCTCGCTAAAATTAAATGTATGCGTTGTAATAAGACCAGCGCCACCATTTTCTCTCGCGCAAGTAACTTCAACATTAACGGCGAAATCAGGATTTATCGAGTGATCATTTCCTAAAAAAACAGATATTGAAAAAACGCCAGAATCATCAATTTGAAAAACATCGTCGTCAAACAATGATCTATCCTCTATTGCATTCTGTACTTCGCCTAAAATTCCAAAAATTAATTCAGTACCATTGTTAAAAAATTTCCAATTGGATGGATCCGCGTCATTGTTAGCTATACTCAAAAATTTCATTTCGCACTCACATTCTCCAAGGTCTCTATTAGAAACAGTACCTTCTGTAACGGAAGATGGCAACTCTACCACCGCCTCCTTCCCACAAGAAAAGAAACCCAGCATTAAAAAGGAAAAAAATAATGATTTTAAAAGAAAAGATTTACCCCCCCATTTTGGGAAAAGAATTGTTCAATAATTCTGTTTTTCATCTTAAAAAAGTTTAGTAATTAAAAAAAGCTTTCAAGTAAAAAGGATGTTTTCTGCTTTGACTTTGCATTGCTGATGATGACAGATGCGCTTCGGTTGATGAAAATGAGTTCGTTTGTTTCAAGCTAAATTTTTAGTTCCGGAACAGCTTTGATAACGGTTCATTTCAATTACGTTTTAGCGATTTTGGGCAAAGTCGTTTCAATATTAGCTTATTGCTTTTTACTCTTCAAATGCTAATATAATACTATGTGTTTAAAATTGTATTGTTTCAACATTTATTTTTCAGGAAAATCTATTCATTGAATGTATCGGCTTTTTTGAAAAAAGCCGATAAGCCGAACCTACCTCCGCATCAACCAAACAGCCGGATTCATGGGGTTTTTATTTTCCCATATTTCGAGATGGACTTCGTTGTTGCCACTAATTTTATCAACTGCCGCAGTGCCCAATTGATCATGTGGTTTCACTTTCGTTCCGCGTCGAACAGCCACGTCTTTTAGATTGGAATAAACCGTGAAATAGTTTCCATGCTCCAAGATGAGCATGTAGTTTTGTCCAGGTACAAATTGCATTCCCAACACGACTCCTTCGTGTATGGCTTTTACAATAGCATCTGCATTTGTTTGGATGTCGATACCATTGTTTTTGATTCGTACATTACGCAAACCGGGGTGCGCTTGGTCGCCAAACTTACCGACGATAACGCCATTGTCCACCGGCCAAGGCAAATGCCCTCTGTTTGATTGGAAATTGGATGACAAGGCCATAGAAGGACTTGGCGTCGCCTCAATCACCGTACTATTGGTGGAGGTAGATGGCTTGGGTTTATTGACTGGTGCTTCTTTTAGTTTTCGTTCGATTTGGGCAGCAATGATTCTTTCGATTGACTTGTTTAGTTTTCTTTGGACGTCTTTCTTTTCGATTAATTCTTCTTCCAGTTTTACTTCGCTGGAGCGCAACTCTGCCAATATTTTGTCACTATCGGTTAGCTCTTTATCCAATATGTTTTTCTGACTTAACTCACTGAGGAGCAATTGTTCTTTCTTCGCTTTCCGCTCTACCAACTGAACTGCTTTTCGCGAAAGCGTCACCTGTGTACCCTCTATGAGTCGAGTTTGTTTCTGCCGATAGGTATCGTATTGTTTCAAGTAATTCCACCGACGAAAAGCATCATTAAACGATTTGGATGAAAAAATAAAGAGCAGTGTGTTATCGGTCAATTTCATACGGTAGGCTTTGCGCGCCATGTCTCCGTACTCTTTTTTTAGTTTTTCGACATCTTCCGAAAGTGCAAAAACAACCTCTTTGGATCGAATAATACTTTGATCCCAAAGCTGTACTTCTTCTCTCAACGTAGTAATTAATTGGGACCGTTTTTCAATCTGTTTCTGAAGTGTAAAATATTGATTGATCGTATTTTTTCGGCTCGACCGAGTATCTTCTAACAATTCATTGGTTTTGCCAATTTCTTTGATTAAGGTGCGACGACGGTCTTCGAGTACTTTGCGCGATTGCGCTTGAGTGGTCGTCGAAAATAGAAAAATCGAAAGAAGTATAAATGACCAAACATATGCAAAACGCGTACTTCGAGCGGAACGGTGCGTACTTCGAGCCGAACAGTGCGTACTTCGAGCGTAGCCGAGAAGCACGTGAGCAGAGATCCGTTTTTCATTCTTGTGCTTCTCGGCTGCGCTCGAAGTACGCACCGTTGTTGCGCTCGAAGTACACATCGTTGTTGCGCTCGAAGTGCATCCAAACATTGAATCTATTTCTTTTTGAATGCTCAATTCAATTTAGGTTTAGTGAATGGCATTTTCTTTTCTACATCAAATTCAATGTTGCTAAAAACTAATTTCACTTTCATATCGCCAGTTCCTTCACTTCGAATATCGAAATACCGATTGTGTGAAAAATTTCGATTACCGCCAACGATTTGATAATTTTCTAAATTAACTTTCATCATGCGTTTTGGATTGTAGTCTTCAAAAGCCATGGCTTCTAATTTAAAATCTTCACCACTTAAAAGATAAGTACTTTTTGGCGAACTGGTTTCTGACCACAAGGTGTAACCTGTCGAGTCAATCTTGGTATCAAAGTCTTTTGTAAAAAAAACTGGATTGCCCAAAACCATCGCTTGCAACATCTCGAAGTTGGCTGGAAAATTCATTTTGCGTTGTACGTAGCCAATGTCTTCGGCGATATTATTTCCATTAATCCTATCCAACACATAAGCGGAATCTGGCGTGATCAAAGCACGAGCCACCTCAAAACCAAACTTCTTCAAACTCAACCAAATGGCTTTGTCTTTTTCCATACGCAGGGTACCACTGAGACCAATATTCATGACGGCATCGCCTTCTACATTCAATTTGATTCGACTGCTCAACCAATCCGCTTTTACTTGATTGGTTATCATGTTTTTTACCAAAACATCTGCTTTTTTCTCTTTTGCTATTACAGTTGTTCCGTTGTTTATTTTTTTCGTTTTACACGAAAAAAGGAAAATAATAGAGAGAAGGCTTATGGATATAAAAATGTATTTTTTCATTGTAATGAATTGCTGAATTTTCTTTCAAGTGCAGGGCAGTCTGTAAGGGCAATTCATGAATTGCCCTTACAGACTTACAAAGAGGAAGCAAAAAGTAATTAAAGCTTTTCTATTTGCTTCAAAAGGTTTTCGGTAGAGCTGATGTCTTCCCCGTTTTTCTTACCCAAAGCAATCGCTTTCTTCGCCACCTTGATGGCTTTTTTCTTTTTGTTCAATCGGTACAAAAGAGCAGCCATCGTGTCCAAGTTGTAATAATTTTTTTCTGCTTTGACAGATTTTTTTGCAATTTTATATCCTTTTTTCAACAACTTTTTATCGTCAACACTTTCGTAGAAATTCCATGCGATTTCATTCAATTCATCTGCATCTTTGATTTTGTACTTTTTGACATAATCAGTTGCAGCTTTTGCGAAAGCAGTAGGATTTTCTGTTTCTATAAAATTGCGCATTTTATAACTCGCAAATAATTTATCTGATTTACCTGGATATGCTTTTTCAAAAATAGACTTTACCGAATTCAAGTTAGGGTTTTCTCCCAATTGATAAATGCTTGCGTAAATAATATTATCCAATCGTCCTTTCACTTGAGCAGCAGGAAGGAATTTTTCAAATTGAGATTGATTCTTTGACAAATAAGCAAAAAGCGGTGAATCCACTGTTTCCACCATTTTATAAATCAATTTCAAGTTCATCTCATTACTCCAATCGTCTTGCGTTTCCAAAAACTCACCGATGACACCTTCCTGACCTCCTTTTCCAGATTCGTAAAGCGAAGTTGCATACTCTAATAAGAAAGCAGGTTTGCGCTCTCCCGCTGCATATTGTTCCGCCATCGAAGCAGACTGACGGCTCGGATCCAATGCCGCTTTACCCAAATCCATAAATTGAGGAACTGATCTAAAACCGGCAGCGCGATGCACTTCTTTTCCATTTTGGTCAATAAAAAGGAGCGTTGGATATAGGTAGATCCGAAATTCATCAGTCAAGGCGATTCCTTCACCTTTTTCCATATCCATTTTTAGATTAATAAAGTTTTCGTTGAAATACTCCCCAACTTCTTTTTTATTAAAAACTTCTCGATTCAGTTTTTTACATGGGCCGCACCAAGTCGTGTAGGCATCCATGAAAATGATTTTATTTTCTTTTTTGGCCTTTGCCATTGCTTCCTTAAAAGAATGAACAAAACTGATGCCTTGCTGTGCAGAAAGATTCATGACCAAAAAGAGGGAGAGAATAGAAAGAACGAATTTATGATTCATGTTAATATTTTTCCTTGTTTGAAAAGTCCGCAAAAATAATGAGTAGAGAAGACAAACTTCCCTACTCATTTATTTATTTTTAAAATTTATTAAAAACTGATAATCAGTTATTAATTAAACTTTATTCAGTTTCTCTGCTTTTTTAGCAATTTTTTCAGCTTGCTTCAAAACCTCTTTGTCTAATGGAAATGCACTTTTCATTGCACTTGCCAATGCAGTCAATTTCTCCGCATCCTTTTTAATATATTTTTTGGCTAACACTTTACAAGCTGAAATATAATCCGTCACCTTACCAGTACCTTGATAATATAGGATATCTGCCTGAGTTGCGAATTTTTTCGCTCTATCAGGACAATGCGTTTTCATCTTTCCGATGGCCTCGTCTCTCAGCATTTCCACTTGATATTCAACTGCTTTACCGATTGTTTTGAAACAAGCCTTTTCAATTTTATCATCAACTTCTTCGACTGAATAGATTTTATTTATTTTAGAGCGATGCTCGATCAATCTATCAAAAATCTTAGAATCTGCCTCCGTCGCACTCATGTAGATGATCTTCAAGTTTTGCTCTGCAGTGATATCCTCAACCTTGCTGAGGTAATCATTTGCTACTTTCAAACTTGGCTTACCTGCTTGGTTAAGCGCTTTGATGTAGTTGTAAATTAACTTAGGATCACGCTCTCCTTTTTCATACAACTCCGCGTAATCTCCACTTCTATCTACTTTCGCCAGCGCCATTTTTCCAACCTTAATCAAACCATCTGCTCGCTGTGCACCTTTTTGAGCATGTATCACATCTCCGTTAAAATCAATATAATACAAGGTCGGAAATGCCGCTACTGGGTAGTTCTTTCTAAAACCATCCGCTTCTTTCTTTTCGTAATCTAACTTTACGTTGATAAAGTTTTTGTTGTAAAACTCACCAACTTCCTTTTGTGGAAATACGTCTTTGGCCATTCTTTTACATGGACCACACCATTGAGCATAAGCATCTACAAAAAGTAATTTTTCCTGCTTCGTTGCTTCAGCTAAAGCCTCCTCCCATGTTCCATCAAAAAATTCAATTCCATCTGCTTTTAAAAAACCGCAGAAAAGTACGACAATGGCGAACGTCAATATTTGCTTCATTATAATTTATTTTTGTTGAAGGTTCGGTGTTGAAAGTTTATTTGAACATTCAACTTAGAACTTTAAACCTGTAACTTTATTTATTCAGACTTAGTACCGTTGGTGGTTGCGAAGTCAAATTGTCTAATTCTAACGCATTTCCTCTAAAAACGTTGAAGTCAACGTCTCCTTCAATTCCGTCAATGCGGCCTTTGTTTCCATATTGCCAAAACGACCACTGATTGGTTCCATTTATTTCTGGCTCCTGATAGTTATTGTATCGAGCAATCCAAAGTGGATAATCATCAAAATGACCAGCCAGGTTTTTATTATAAAATTTCTGGTTGGTGTAAATGATTGGTTTTACTTTATAGTGGGTCTCGACAATACTAATCCAACTTTTCAAAGAGTTTACCATCGCAGCTTTTGATACGCCATCCATCAATTCAATGTCCAAAACTGGCGGCAAATCATCAAAATCCATTTTAACGGTTTTGATAAAATGTTTTGCCTGGTCTATTGATGAAACGGTTGGGCGGAAGAAATGATACGCACCTTTTTTAATTTCTAAATCAGAAAGTTGTTTCCAATTGGATTGAAATTGAGAATCGACCAATGATTGGCCTTCTGTCGCTTTCAAAAAAACAAAATCGATGTCTTGCGCAATCACCTTTTTCCAATCCACTTTCCCTTGATATCTTGAGACATCAATACCGTGCACTTCGTATCCATCGAGGCGGATTGTTTCTTGTTGACAAGAATAAAGTCCTGCCATCAACAGCAATGCTAAAAGGAAATGATATGTTCGATTAAAATGCAATTATCTCTAAAAGGATGATTTAAGTTGAGGAGGTTGTTTAAGTATAAAATTTAAACAACTTCAAATTTAAAAATGATACCTTGCAAAAAATTCAAAGTTACTATTTGAGTAAGAATTTTTATACCTAATTCATTAATATTCAATTCATTGTGTAAAGCAACATAATTTATGCCACTACTATAGTTCAAGGCAAATATCGTTATTAGGTTTAACTAAAATATAACTCAAAATGTTGTTTAAAAGGCAAAAGGTTCATATAAATTAGGCTAAGAACCTTGGCTCAAAATCTATATTTGTATTCAAAATATCTAAACATGCTATTTTCTATAGGAACAAAGGTCAAGTTACAGCATACTGGAGATTTCGGTTCGATACGCGAGGTCCTTGCTGACGGCATGTTGAAAGTCCGATTGGAAAGTGGATTTGAAATTCCCGTGCACGAAGATGATTTGATAAGTTTGGTTGAAACGATTCGTATCGAAAAGAAAACCGTTTCAACCTACCCAACGTCCAATGAGTCGCCTCGTATCCAATATACGATTCTAAAAAGTAAAGGGATTCAACTCGCTTTTGAACCTATCAAAAATAGAACTGGTGTTACCCAAAGCTTCAATGTCTATTTGATAAATGATACGCGTTTTGACTTTTCCTTTGATTTGGAGCTTTCGTTTTTGAATGAGAACCCGATACATGTGGAAGATTTGCTGAAAGCGACTTCTATCTTAAAAATTGGTTCGATGCGATACGACCAACTCAATGATCATCCACAATTGGATATTGAGGGTCAACAACTCTCTACAGCTGGAGCAGGGGAATTACTGCACAAAAATTTAAAAATAAAGGCGAAAACCTTCTTTTCAAAAATCGTAACTGCGCCGTTGCTCAACCAACCCGCTCATTTATTTATCTTATTTGATAGTTTCGAAAAGAAAGAAAAGAAGTCGGAAGACCTCGCCACTTACGCCAAAAGAAACACGAGCAAACCCAAAATAAAGCAGGCGAACAATAGCCCCTTTAATTTGGGTAGTCTTCAAGAATCCGCTGATTTTAAATCAGAACTGGATTTGCATATCGAAAACTTAAACGTGAATTATTCGAAAATGAATAATGGCGAAATCTTAAAACATCAATTGTGGGTATTTGAAAAATATATTGACCAATCACTCAGACTGGGTGTCGATCGGGTATTCCTCATACATGGCATCGGTAAAGGAAAACTCAAATCAGAAATCGCCAAACGATTGGCAACTCATCCTTTTGTCCAAACTTATAAAAATGAATTTCACCCTAAATATGGGTGGGGTGCGACTGAGGTGATTTTTGAAGATTAGCGATGAATTAAATTTCAATAATCATTGCCTGCAATCCTTTGATATAAATTTCATCCTTTACAATAGTAGCTTCATCGTAAGTAGAAAATTTACCAACTACGACTCTGTAAACAGGCTTGCCTCCTCTACTTTCGTGAAGTGTAAAAATAGGATGTGGTTGTTGTTTTCGGAGTTCGGAAACCAAACCCGTGGCGTCATTAATATCAGCAAAAATACCGAACTGGATTCGATACATTTTCTTTCCAAATTCAACTGGTTCCTTTGTTTCTTCTTTTGCAATCTGAGTATGATACAAACTTGATACTTTGTAAAAGTACTTGGCAATCTCATTCATCTTTTTGGAAGCAGAAGGCTTTTCTTGCTCGACTTTTTTCTTTAATTTAACAGCACTACCATCTTTAGAAATTTTAATAACGCCTTCCATAAATTCTTCGACAATAGGCACATCCTGAGGAGTCAAATAAAAAGAAAGTTTTTGCTCTTCTATTTGTAAATTGGAAGATATAGGTTGTTCTTTTATGGTTGGAGTATTAACCAAAGCGACTTGTTTTTCCTCTACTATTGGAACCTCTACCTTATCTGTAAAAACAATTGATTTGGTATTTCTATCTAACTTTTCACATTCTTTTGTCCAATTGTAGAAGTCGTTTTTGTACGGCCCAGCGGCATATTCGTATTGATAGGTTGAGGTAGTTGTATTGGTGGTGCCCGAAGCAGCTATTGGATTCCCTAACAATTCAATAATCTGTGTTGAAGTCAATGACTTATCAACCCTTTGAATCATTTCACCATTTTTGTCAAAAACTAAAAAGGCAGGAACCGATGTAATTGGAAATTTAATTTTCCAATCTTTTGCGGCATGAGAATCAAAATCAATTTTGTACGTATCATATTTTCCATCAACCACCAATTTTAAGCCTTGACTACGGAAGGTCGTTTCTTCCATCAACTTACAATTTAAGCACCATTTGGCAGTGACATATACAACAAAAGGAAGTTGAGAGGAAACGGCAGTCGCTTTACATTGATTGTAAGAGGCTTGTCGAAAGCTGATTTGCCCAACGAGTGTAGAGCAAAAAAACAATAATATTATCAATGTTGATTGAAAAATTCTCATGATGTAGTATGCCGATTGGAGAGACGAAAGTAAGATTATACTTTTAAATATTATACTGTACACCTTGGATTTTTTCTCTTGACAGTGTTAATATTTGATGTAGGATATTTTGCCTCCTCTTTAAATGAGGTCATTTTAATAGAAAAATAGCCTTATTCAGGATGTTTTTCAAGTTATCCATGTTGCCTCAACAAATACTCCTTTGGTGAACTCCCAAAATGATCTTTGAAAGCACGACTAAAACTATTCGGGTTGGAAAAACCGACTCTATAAGCGACTTCGGAGATATTTCCTACATTTTCAACCAGAAGTCGCTCTGCCGTTTTGAGACGTATTTGTCTTATTAAAACAGAGGGAGATTCACCCGTTGCCGCTTTAACTTTTCTAAAAAGTTGGACACGGCTAATGCGCATCACATCCGCTATTTTATCCACTGAAACATCGCCTCTATCAATATTATCTTGTACGTGTAAAACAAATCTTTCGACAAACGGATCGACAACTTTATTCCCAGCATTTTCATGTTTCCAAGCAATTTCAAGTTTTTGATTTTCAGAAGAAATTTCTTCGATAACAATTCTTGGTACTTTTTCTTTGTACAAAAATTTAAAAGCAAAACCAATCAGAATCGCCAATCCAAGAAATATCCAAAATGGTATTGTTTCGTTTTTGGTGTCAGAAGGGTATTTGTTTTGAATATATTTTTCTTGAAGTATCAATAAATCTTTAGAATAAAATTTCGCATCAGAGCCTTCGTTCTCTTCTTGCGAAGCCATTTGATATTTTACGGCTTCTTCAAATTTATTTTGTCTTTTATAAAGGTTTGAAACTTCAATTTTAAACCAAATTGAAGCGCCTGGCTCTTTTACTTGTTCCAATACTTTGGCCCCAGCGGCTATCAAAGAATCAGATGCTTCAACCAAATCATTTTCATAATAAACCCTTGCTGCTTGAGCAGTCATCAATGGCTCCCGAGAAGGTATATGTTTTTTCACTAAACGAAGTGCATCATCAATAATCTTAAAACTTTTGCTCCATTGATTACTCCTGTTATAAAGGTCCACTTGAAACATTTTACAGTAAGCTATGTTCCGCTCACTTTCAGCTGCGGTATAGATAGAATCAGCTTTTAGCATAATCTTTTCCGATTCCTCAAATTTATCTTGAAGCATTAAATTAATTCCTAAATTACTATAAACTGAACCTATCTTATTTCTATCCTTTCCAGAAAGTTGATTACAACTTTCGATAGAAGATTCCAACTCTCTTTGTGCTTGATGAAACATTTTCTGATCCATAAAAACGGCGTTTCTCAATGTATTCGCACTGATATTGGAAAGCCAACGTTCTTTTTTTAGGGAATCTGGAGCATCTGTAAATAATAAGGCCAATGAATCAATTTTTAAAGAGCCCTTAAATGCTCCTAAGTGATTGTAATTATACAGATAGCCGAAACTTCGAAAAATTTCGTTTCGCCTAATATGATTGAGTCTTTCAAATTTAGAAAGTTCCTTATTTGAGGTCGCCAACTCATTAGATTCATCAAAGTACATTTGTCCTTTGTTAAAATCATATGGACTGATTGCATTACCAATTTTCGTAAGCAATTTAATCCTTTCGATTCCATTGGAGGATTCGAGTTGATTTTCCAATTCTACAATATGAGGCGGATAATTTGCCGAAAGGCAAACAGACAGGAATACAAGGGGAAAGATTCCCCCCAGGGCTTTTCTCAAAATTTTTCTCATAGTAATTGTTTGCTTAGAAACGGTTTGACTTCAAAGGGGGGCTCAAAAGTCAATAAGCATCGGTTTGAAAAATAAACTTCAAACCGATGCTCAATTTTTCACTAAGGTAACTTACAAGTTGGCTATTTTCTTAGTATAACTTAAAATTTTAGCAGTTTTTTGGTCAAAACTCCCTTGTTTGTGGTAGCAAATAGGTAGTAAAAACCAGCTGGAATATCATTTAAGTCTTTATTAAAAACATATTCACCTTGCAATGCATGTTGATTCTCCAGAACATTTTTCACCAAATTACCTTTAAAATCATATAAATCCAATTTGATATCAGTAGCAGCAGAAAGATTAATCTTAATTAAAAGATTATCAAAAATTGGATTTGGAGCAACTTCAAAACCTTCAATTAAATGCGCCACTTCTGAAGCAGATGTAAAGCCATTGATGATGTAAGTCACAATGCTATCACAACCAGAAGTGCTTTGAAAAGACCGCATAAAAGAAGTATCTCCATTGATCAAAACGCCTTGAAAAACGGTTCCTACATCAACTGTTTGATTGACTGTTTCGGTCAAAACTGCTTTTTGTTCTAAAGTTGTCAGGGGTGAAGTGCTTTCAACGCCATTGTTTTCATTTTTAACAATGACTTGGTAATCGCCATCTTGAGAAGCTATTATCGCTGGACCATTTGCTCCGCTAATCGGCGCACCATTCAACAACCATCGAAACGTCATATTTGCATCTGGAATATTGTAAGCGCCCAATCGTACTGAATCACCTTCACAAATCGAAACGTTGGTTCCATTGGTAATAAAAGCAGTAGGCGCTGGGTTGGCACTTTCAATTTTAAAAACCTTGTTTGAAAAGTAACCACTCAAGAACATTTCACCCAAATGATTTTCGCCCAAAGTCGTATATTCAAAAGCATCAAATTTGGCAATCGATTCACCATTGCCAGCTTTATCAACCATATAAATGTCGCCGGTACAAAAATCAGCTGCGAAATACTTCCCAAACAAATCTCCATATTCCATACCTCGATATGCTACTCCGCCTGAGATAGAACCACCGCAATTTCCTGAAACATGAGGGTACTCATAAATTGGATCTTGTAAAGTGATGCCAGGAATACATTCAGAATTTCTAAAAATATCGCTACCCTCTTTGCAACTCCAACCGTAATTTTCTCCTCCTTTACTTCCTGCTAATTGGAGATCAATTTCTTCCAATTCATTTTGCCCAACATCTGCGATCCAAAGGTCACCTGTCCATCGATCGAATGTTATTCGCCATGGATTACGAAGACCATATGCCCAAATCTCTGATTTCGCTCCAGAAGTATTGATAAACGGATTATCTGAAGGAATCTGAAGCGTTCCATTTGAGACATCTATTCTTAAAATTTTTCCATTTAAAGTGGAAAGATCTTGCCCCGCATTGTCCGGGTCACTCCCCCCTCCTCCATCACCAACACCGATATACAAATAACCGTCAGGCCCAAAAGCTAAGGCACCTCCTACATGATTGAAACGGCTATGTGGAAAAGCAAGGAGCTCTAATTCTGAATTAGGATCAGCTGTATCAACATTATTTGCACTTCTTTCAAATCTCGAAATAGTTATTTCACTGCTTACTGCTTTTGTATAATAAACATAGAAATAACCATTAGTTTCATAATCAGGGTGAAAGACCACCCCGAGCAAACCTCGTTCATCATTGGCTCCAGACCTTACTTTAGAACTGATATCCATAAATGGAGTTGGGTTGCGATTCCCATCTTTATCAATAATGAAAATTTGCCCTGTTTTTTGAATGGCGAACATTCTATCATCGCCTGCATTGGCAGTTCCGAGCAACCAGTTAAATCCGCTTGAGAATTCGGATAACTGGATGGTTTGGCCAATTAAATTTATAGATAAAAATAGAACAAAGAATGGTAATAACTTCTTCATGTTGTTTGGATTTTAATTTTCCACAAAGGTAACTTTTGATATTACAGTAAATTAAATATTCAATCAGAACAATTGTAGTTTGTCTTTCCTCTCTATCATTTTATGAATTCAAGTTGAGATTAATTACGCAAATCTGGAGATTTGACTGTATCGTGACAGGTCAGAGACCTGCATGAGCAATCGCTTTTTTTATAAAAAAAAGTGATTGCTGGCGAGGTTCTCCGAACCGACGCCAATTAATATCAAATCTCCAGATTTGAATCAAATAAAAACCTACAATTTTAAAAGCATCTTATTTTTTTTAAAAGCATTTATACTTGCAGATACAAGTATTAATGCTTTATCTTTGCGTTATGAGTGAATTCAAAAAGATAGATACTCCTAATTTCGATCAAATCGATCCTCGAACCTGCATGAACGGAAAACTGAGAAAACTACACCGTCTCATCAATTCAGCTTACATGAGCAATCTGAAGCCATTCGGAATTAGAGGTAGTATGCTTTCTATTTTATTCATTATAGGAAAAAGGCCGGGCGTTAATCAAAAAATGATAGCCGATCTACTCATTTTAGACCAATCAACCATGACAAGAGACCTCAAAAAGCTCGAATCAAAGGGGTGGGTCATAAAAAAAGCAGGGAGCGACGCTCGACACAAAGTCTTAGAATTGACGGATAACGGCTATCAATTATTAGAAGAAATTACGCCTGTTTGGAAAAAAATGCATCATACCGTTGAAAAAATATTGGGTCAATATAATATTCAAAATATAGATCAAATCATGTCTGCGATTCAATCAAATTTAGATAATATCAAAAATTCATAAAATCATTTTTTTTTAAATATACTTGCATATACAAGTTAAATCATCAAAACCATAAAACAATGTTACCTAATCTTCCTATTCACATAACCCTCGTTTTTATACTTACTACCTTAGCAGGAATTTTAATTTTCAACTGGATGTTGAAAAACGCCCAACCTCAAATTACAAACCCACGAAAAGCTACCATTGCATTAATTTTTTGGCTGGCAGTGCAAGGCATTTTAGCATATATACTTTTTTATATTCAGCCAGCCGATGCTTTTCCTCCTCGTTTTGCTTTAGTGGTCGTTCCAGTTTTTGCGACTATTTTTTGGCTGTTTCTTTCCAAAAAAGGGAGAACAATTGTAGACAGCATACCATTGTATCAATTGACCTATTTCAATTTAGTTAGAATACCCGTTGAGTTTTGTTTGTACTGGTTGTTTTTAAACAAAGCTGTACCAGAAGTCATGACTTTTGCCGGAAGAAACTTTGATATCATCGGTGGTTTGACCTGTGTCTTCATCGCTTATTTCGGTTACCATCAAAAGAAAATCGGAAGGATCGGTCTTTTGATTTGGAACTTTGCGATGCTCGCTTTGATTTGCAATATCGTTTTTCACGGGTTACTTTCTGCGCCAACGCCCATTCAGCAATTTGGCTTTGAGCAACCAAATATTGCATTGCTCCACTACCCTTTTGTTTGGCTTCCTGCATTTTTAGCACCAATGGTTTTATTGGGGCATTTGATTCAGATTCGGCAGTTGTTGAGAGACAAGGTAGTTTATGGTACTAAAGGTTAAAAGTGCACAGTTGAAGGTTGAACAAAGCGAACTTAGAACTTTCAACCTTCAACTGTAAACACACCCTTAATGTACTCTTCTCACCTTTTTGACTTTTTTCAATAAGGACTTCACTTGCATCATTTCTGGGCCACGGACACTTCTTTTGGTTGGGAAGTTGGAAGTGGTCAACGGCGTCGGTTTTAAGCCCAAAAGTTCAATCACAGAAGATCTGCGTACTGCCAGATCACCTTCCAAAAAAGGAGAAATATCGGCAGGTTTTCCAATTGGTCTGGGTTTGATATGCGTAAAATCAGTATTGGGAGAAAGGCCACCATGACAGCCACTACAAGTCATTGCATTGAGGTTCAAAACCTCTGGCGAATCATCTTCCAAACCTGGGACTTTCCAAACAAAGTCTTCTGAATAGACTGTATTCCCAGCCATGAAATGATTTCCATCAAAATCGTTTTTCAATTCATGTGTGCCATCCGTTATTTCGCCTTGGTTATTGGTGATATAGGCAGCTAACTCTTTGGAATTATTCCAACCTTGATCAGGTGATTGTTTTCGACTAACCTCTTTAAAAGCATTGCCTTGCAAGTTTAATTCTCTCAATTCCCAATTGAAATTGCCTTTCAAAATACCATTGATTCCTTCGTTGGTTCTTAATTGATTGAGTTGCTGTGGGTCGGAAGTAAAGCTTACAACGATTTTTTTCAATAAGTCTAAATACTCGTCAGAGTTGTTATCAAACTTACTCAAGCTATGCCATGTTTGAGCCCATTCAATGACGTCTGCTTCGGTATTTGCAGGAAGGTTATATTCAAAAATTATGGTAAAATCATTGCTGCCGCTATGCGCCAAACCGAAGGTCAAACGCCCTTCTCCGGCGCTATGCCGATCCAGATTTTGCAAATCCACTCGATTGGTAATCGCCAATAATCTAAAAGGCGCATTTTCTAATTTCGGATTCCACTCCGCAAGCGGTATCTCCAAATCGACACTGTCTGCTCTTTTCCACATTCGTATCAAACTCTCCGTAATCTCAGGACGAGCGGGAACTGTAAATCCATTGACTTTTTGTGGGCCCGCCCAAGTGGTCAAAAAGCTTAAAATCAGGTCTTTGGTTTGTTCAGGAGTCGGTGCCAATCGTTCCATCAATTTACCAAAAGATAAATCACCTGAAGTTGCCATTTCTGAATCGACAACTGCTAAATTTCGAATAAGCAACTCGTTTAAAATCAATACTTCTTGGCATCGATCGACACAAGTTCCGCCACAATCTACCCCCAATTCACCAGGGTCTTTAAGATTATTGTTACAAAGTTTTTCGGATTTTCCTCTACGAGGTTTGGTGGAAATTGAATCCTTGGATGGGCATCCCGTCCCAATTATTAAAGTCAATAATAGGGTTGAGAATAGTAATTTTGTGTTCATGTTTATTTGTTTTTGATAAAAAGTAGAATTGTAAACTTAATATTTAGGATACTATTCGCCAAATTCAATTATCTTCGAAAAAAAAACACCAATGGAAAACACCGTAAAAGAATCCATCAAAAAACTAATCGTAGAAGGGAAAACGAGGAGAGCGATTGAGCAATTGAAAGAAGTAGCCCCCTCTACTTCTTCCAAAAAAATCCTAACCATTATTGAATCTGAATTTACCAGCATTCGCAAAAAGGAGCTTTCAGGTACAATGAGCCATTCAGAAGTTCAACTGGCCAAAAATCAAATCAATGATAAATTATTAGGCATTTTGGAAGGAGAAGTAGATGAAACAACTACGAAAAATTCATCGAGCTTTTTCAAAATTTTAATTCCAATCGCATTGATTACGTTGGGTGCTTTGGGTTGGTGGATGATGTATGCTCCTGACACCCCATGCCCAGATTATCCCTCTGACGTTAACAATCGAATATTGATTCTTCCTTTTGAAAATATAGGAGCAACCATCAACGATGCAAAACCACAAGTGGCATTGGCCAACAGAATCAATACATTAACCTATAAAAACAACCTTTCTTCACATGCAGAAATTGGTACCCCTTATGAAAATTTAAACATGATCAAAGCAGGTGCTTTAGCTCAAATTTGTGATGCCAATCTAATCATTTGGGGAACTTATTCCTCCAAATCTGATTCAATTCGATTGATAATGAACTATCAATTTATAGAGCGACCTAACCAAAACGAATTGGGCGACATCACTTCATTGAAAGACATCACCGAATTGCAAAACGGAAAAATGACTAAAGAATTAGATGATGCCATTCTTTCATTGTGTGGAATCATCGCCATTCGGGAAGGGAACGCGCCTGTCGCCAAAAAATGGTTTGAAAAAGTAAAAGAAAAAGAGGAATTTGATAAAAGGTTATTGGAAAAATTATAATGATTTACCTTTGAACCATGAAGAAAGTTTTAATGATTAGTGGCTCTGCAAAAGTGGGTTCAACCAACACAAAATTACTGAACGCAATTCCTTTTCTATTTCCAAACCATAAGTTTTCGAGATTCGAAAACTTACAATTATTACCAATTTTCACAGAAATAATTGACCAAACTTCCTATCCTGAAATCGTTTTAGATTGGAGGAAAGAAGTTGAAAAAGCAGACGCCGTTATCATCGCAACACCTGAATATATTTTCAACCTACCCGCTATCATCAAAAATGCGTTAGAGTGGTTGACTGCTTCAGGTGAGTTGGTACAAAAGAAAGTATTGCCAATAACTTTTATGCCCACTGCACCGCGTGGTGCAAAAGCAATGGAATCCTTGATTTGGTCTTTACAAGGATTGAATGCCCAAATCGTCACTCAGTTACCGTTATATCAAGATGAAATCAAGTTTGATAAAAATGGAAAATTTATTCCTAATGAAAACTTAGAGATTTTAAAGGAGGCGATTCAATTATTGATAAAATAAAGTAGATATAGAGATAGAATTTTATATTCGCCATAAAATTCCAATCAATGTCAAAGAAACTTACCGTTGGTCTTGTTTGTGGTGGCGTCAGCCCAGAGCATGAAGTCTCTTTCAATTCCGCTCGGAACATATACAAAGCCATCAATCGCAAAAAATATAAAGTTGAAATCATCGGCGTTTCGAGAACAGGCCAATGGCAACATTTGCCTGAAAAGGCATTTATGAAAGTTGTTAGTTTGGATAAAAAGCTGGGACGACTCTTAAGTTTAGTACCTGGGCAATCCAATCCAATTGTTTTCAAATCAGGTAAAAATACATTTCCAAAAATAGATATTGTTTTCCCAATCATTCATGGCCCAATGGGTGAGGATGGTAAATTACAGGGCTTACTTTCGATTTTGGATTTGCCTTTTGTTGGGCCAGATACACTTGGTGCCTCTGTTGGAATGGATAAAGATTTTACAAAAAGAATTTTGAAAGAAGGTGGCATCAACGTCTCCCCGGGAGCTGTTTTGTACAAACATGAAAAGCCAAAATATCAAAAACTGATAAAAGAATTTGGCCTACCGCTTTTCGTCAAACCAGCCAATATGGGCAGTAGTGTCGGCGTCTCCAAAGCCGATAATTTGAAAGAATTAAAAACAGCAATTGAAGCTGCTTTTCAATTCGACCATAAAATTTTAATAGAAAAAGCCATCGTCGGAAGAGAAATAGAAACCGCTGTTTTGGGCAATGTCGAAGATGTGCAAGCATCCGGTGTAGGCGAAATTGTTATGGAAAAAGGATTCTATGATTACGAGTCAAAATACATATCACCAGATGCCGCTAAAGTGGTTATCCCAGCCAAAGGTGTCAGTAAAAGAGACCTCAAAAAAATAAAAGAAACTGCCATCCAAGCGTATAAACTTTTGGGTTTGGAAGGACTTTCCCGAGTCGATATTTTCTTGACGCCTGACGGAGAGGTTTTTGTCAATGAGCCGAATACACTTCCTGGTTTTACCAACATCAGTATGTATCCTAAATTGTGGGAGGCAGCAGGGGTTGGTTATTCTGAATTGGTGGATAGGTTATTGACTTTGGGATTGGAGCGGCATGAAAGAACCAAGTCTTTTCAAACTGTCCGATAAACAACTAAAAACTCTTTAAAAATTTACATTTTGGGTAGTGTTTAGAAATTTTATTAACCCTACATTTGCATCTTACAAACAAACACTACTTCAATTCTTTTGGTCTCAATCCGAAATACTCACTTCGGACTCCCTACTCACCTGAGAAAACTTTCAAATTTTAAAACTTTTATACCCAAACGGATAAGGCAGAAACTGTTTTCGTAATTACTCATGGCGTGCTACTGTGGGGATACTATCTATTAACTTCAAAAACAAAGACTTGATTATGAACAAGCAGGTTAGACTTTTTTCCTTCCTTTTAATTTTTCTCTGGGGTAACAGCAGTTTTGCTCAAAACTGGGTTTTGAACTCATTTCCCGATCTAAATGGTTTACAATTTAGACCTACCAATATTTACTCCAATAATGGAAATATTTTCCTTTCTTCTTCTGCCTCAAGGCCAGGAGGGGGAATATATATTTCTGATAATTATGGCCAGGATTGGGCACAATTATCCTCAGATGTAGGAAGGCTCAATTTTGCAATTCATCCATCTGGAACATTTTATGCTCAAAATATTGGCGAATTTTTCAAATCAGGGGACAATGGTCAAACTTGGGATGCTATCACACTACCAACAACTAGTAATTTAGCTGGAGGTGTTAATATATTAATTGATCCAGTTGATGGAACGGTATATTTAGCTACTGCAACTGAAGTTTTTAAGTCAACTGATAATGGAAGTAACTGGCAAAATTTAGGTGGACTAAATACAGCGATTAAAAAATTGAAACTTGATCAGGATGGCAATTTATATTTAGGAGAATCATTCGGAACAAGAATTTATAGGTATGAAGAAAATTCAAACTCATGGGTTAATCTCGGAAGAGGAGCACCTAATTCAGGAAGACTATCAGATTTTGTTATCACGAAAACCAATGGAATCATAAGCACTTCTGACAATGGAATTTTTGTTTATGATAAAACAGACCAAGAATTCTTTAGAGTTTTTAATGCAGTTTCATCTAATCGATTTAACTCAATAATCCAAAAAGAACAAAGTGATACTCTTTTTGCTGGTGGAGATTATTCAGTTAGTGAAGACCTATACTTTTCAATCGACGAAGGTTTAAATTGGGTTCCCTATCAGCCTAATAATATTGGAACCGACTTGGACATAATACAATTAGCATTATCAAGTAATGATGAATTGTTAATTCTAACAAGAGATAATCTTATCTCTGGCACAATATCCAATTCTTTAACCGACGCCGACAACGACTCCTTCGACTCAACCGTTGACTGTAACGACAACAACCCCAACATCTACCCTGGCGCACCAGAAATATGCAACAACGGAATAGACGAAGATTGCGATGGAAGTGATTGTATCGACGATGACAACGATGGCATTCCAAATGACGAAGACAACTGCCTAAGCATCGCCAATCCAGATCAAACAGACGATGACAACGACGGCTCAGGAGCTGCATGTGACTGCGACGATACTCCAGCAACAGGAGCTACTTGCCAAACAGGTTGTCAAACATTTTATAGAGATGTAGATTTAGATGGATTCGGAACAGATGCAGCAACGATTGTTGCATGCACCGCTCCATCAGGTTATGTTGATAATATGGAAGATTGCAACGACATGAATCCTTTCGTAAATCCGTCTGCTATTGAAATTTGTGGCAATGGAATCGACGAAAATTGCGATGGCATCGATACTCCTTGCCAACCAGCCTGCAACATGGATTTCATTTTCAACTCACAAGCAGAAGTCAATGCATTTGATAGAAATTGTACTTCCATCGATGGAAATTTAATTATAAACGGAGCCGACATCACTGATTTATCACCTTTAATTGGGGTAATTTCCATTACTGGAAATGTCGAAATCGGCGATAGTCTCACTATCCCTTCCAACGATTTATTACAATCACTTCAAGGATTAAATGGCGTTGTTTCTATTGGTGGAAATTTAGTTATTTGCAACAATCCAATGCTCAGAAGTTTGAGTGGTTTCAGCAGTTTGCAAGAAGTAGGAGGCGATATTATCATCAAAAATTGCGAGGTTTTAGAAACCTTTGAACTCCTCGTTTTGCGAAGTGTGGGCGGCAGTTGGATTTGTCGAGGGCTACCACTTTGGACCAGCTTCGGAACTTTTGGCAGTGGATTCAACTTCCTTTCTGGTGATTTGATTATTGAAGATTGTCCACTATTTTTCAACTGGGGCGGATTCAGTTCTATTGAAGTCATTGGAGGCAACCTATTCGTAATCAACTGTCCCTCAGTCACTTCTATTGAATTAACGCGACTGATACGTTTACTCGGATGTTTACATATTATCAACAATCAACTCATCATCGACTTACGCGGATTGGATAATTTGACTGAAATCGGCGAAGACATCCGTATTGTAGATAATCCAACGATTACCAATTTAGACAACCTTTCCAACCTTCAAATTATCAATGGAAGTTTAGTTATCATCAACAATCCGTTGCTTGATAATATTGATGGACTTTCTAATTTGAATATGGTTTCAGATTCATTAGTGATTCGTGATAATATCATTTTGGCGAGTTGTTGTGCAATTGATGATTTGCTGGCAAATGGAGGCGTACAGGGAACTATCATCATTCTCAACAACCCAATGGGCTGTAGCAGTGAGGTGGATATTGAAACTACTTGTTCTACCCCACCGCCACCAGCATGTGAAAATAACGGAGGCGACAACGACGGAGACGGAATCTGTGCCAATGATGATTGCGACGATAATGATCCAACGATACCAGCACCTGTTGGCCAAGCATGTGATGACAATGATCCCAATACTAACAATGACAGAATTCAAATAGATGGTTGTACCTGTTCAGGAACAGTTTTGCCTCCTCCTCCTGGCTGCAATATTACAGTAGATAGCGATAGCATGAAAATCCGTGTGATTGGATTGAACTTTGCACACGTGGCAGGAGCAATTTTTGATGCTAATTTTAATACCATCGACAACTGTCTGGATGATTGTGGAAATCCATACCTACTCAATAACCTCGTGCCAGGCATTTACTATGTAAATATCCAAGGGTACGATGCGAATTGGAATCCAATCTGTTCTTTTGAGGACTTTGTAGAAGTGACTGATATGGGCGGAAATATCTGCGACACACAAGGTGGCGATGCCGACGGCGATGGCATTTGTGCCAATGAAGATTGTGATGACAACAACCCAAATCTACCTGCTTTGCCAGGTTCAAGATGTGATGATTTTGATGCTACCACTCAGTGGGATGTAATTCAAGCAGATGGTTGTAGTTGTGCCGGAACGCCAATTCCAACTAATTGCAATCTCAATATTACTGCTGGCATAGGGACAATTACTATTGATGGTTTTGCAGAGCCACACCAGTTTGGACGAGTGCTCGACAACAATTGGAACATCGTTGATGAGTGTATTGATTGTGGTATGTCTTATTTTTTAGACAACTTACCAGGGGGTGTTTATCATATCACTTTCCAAACTTTTGATGAAGATTGGGTAACTATTTGTGATATAAAAGACTTCGTGACAGTAAGCAGCGTCGTTACGCGTCAGCGAGTGCTTAATTTTAATGCAAGTGCTGCTGCTGGAGCCGTAGCTTACAACTGGACCAATAATACTGGTTTAGAAAATGAAGATTTTGAAATTCAACGTTCGGTTGATGGGGTCAATTTTGAAACCATTGCCGCTCGTTCAAATACGGCCAATGATAACAATCCAAAATTCTATCAAGGCGTGGACAGACAACCGATTGATGGGGTTAGTTCTTATCGAGTTTTGGTCAATTTGAAAGACGGAACCCAACTTATTTCAAATATTGAAAAAGTACACATCGATGATATCGAAGATTTTGGTCTTTTCCCTAATCCAACTTTCGGGAAGGTGAATGTTTCTTTGAAAAAATTTAAAGGTAAAGACATTGAAATTCAACTAGTCAATCAGTTCGGAGCAAAACTAAATTCTTATCAAATTGATAATGTTTCTGACCATACGTTCGAGCTACCTTTGACAAATATCAAGAATGGATTTTATACCATTTGGGTATTTACAGATGGGAGAAGACCATTGGGTAAAAAACTGATTGTCAGTAAGTTGTATTAAATTTAGATGAACGTGGAGACGCGTTTCGGAGATGAACGCAAAGACGTAAAGGAGCGATTCGGAAATGAACGCGGAGACGCAAAGACGCGGAGGAGCGTTTCGAACTATTTAAGCAGAAAGGCGCAGAGTTTAACTTTGCGCCTTTCTGTCTTTGCGTTCATCAATCACCAAATGCGCTCCCCTATCAAGTAATTTTTCACATAATCCTCAATCCCTTTTTCTAAAGTAAAAAACGGCTTTTTATAACCTGCTTTTTTCAATTTGGTCATATCGGCTTCTGTGAAATATTGATAAGTTTTACGAATATCTTTTGGTGTATCAATAAAACTGATATTCGGCTCTTTGCCCATCGAAAGAAAGGTATTTTTAGCTAAGTCATAAAACGTCCGAGCAGTTCCAGTTCCTAAATTGTAGAGACCGTTTTCGACTTTCGACTTTTTTTGAAATTTTTTGTAGAAAAATTCACAGACAGAAACAACATCTTTTACATATACAAAATCGCGTTTTTGCTCGCCGTTTTTGTACGCTTTTTTGTGTGAACGGAAAAGCTTCATGCCACCTGTTGAGTTGATTTGACGAGCGGTATGAAAGATGACCGAAGCCATTCTGCCTTTATGATATTCATTCGGGCCATAGACATTAAAAAACTTCAAACCTGCCCAATTTGGGGGCATCGTTTTTTGTTTTAAAGCCCAAATATCAAAGTCATTTTTTGATACTCCGTATGGGTTGAGTGGCTTCAATTTTTTAACTACCGCATGCGAATCTTTGTACCCCAACTCACCCAAACCATAGGTTGCTGCGCTTGACGCATAGACTAATGGGATACTATTTTGAGTACAAATACGCCAAATATCTTTGGAATAATTAAGATTTAATTCATCAAAAATAGCTGTGCTTTGTTCGGTCGTATCAGTCCTTGCTCCGAGGTGAAAAACGAACTCAACCTGTGAGTGATATTGTTCAAACCAATTAATAAAAACATCTCTGTGAATCCATTCTCGAATGTCTTTCTCAGCAAGATTGGGGTCTTTTTTCGTTTTATAAAAATCATCCACCACCACTATATTCTTGTTATGTCCTAAGTCATTTAGGTGCTTGACCAAACAACTTCCTATAAACCCTGCAGCTCCTGTTACAACTATCATATTTTTAATATCAAATTTTCACAAAGGTAAAAATTTCAGTCGATGAGAAAACTGGCAAAATTTTAGCTTATAAACTACTCTAAGTCCCCTTATATATACAAAATTGGTCTTCTTCTACTTTTACCCACCTCCCAGAAGACTAAACTGGCTCAAACTCACACACATATGTTAAAGAATTGGAACAAACTCTCGTTGGTCTTAATATTTTGCTACTCCTTTATTATTTCCTGCGACAAAAATAGTGGATTTACGGATTCACCAGTTGCACCCGTTGCAAAGATGGCGATGGATCAGTTCTTCACAACCACTTCTCAGGAGGCTACCATCAAAGCGCATCTTTCCAATGCTGAAAGAGCACGCAGTTTCATCATTGATTATGGGTTTTTATACAGCGAAATGCCTTTCGAGGGTTTTGTTGGGGCAAATAAAATTTCATTAGGAAGTACATTTGAAGGTTCTGGAAATTTTTCAACCAACTTGTCTCCATTGACAAAACGGTTCTATTTTGTAAGAGCATATGTGAGTTATGAGGACAACGAAAATTACTTTACTGAATTATCGGCAATCAATACAAAGCCAGGAAAATGGGTACAAAAAGCTGCCTTTCCTGGTGAAGCAAAAATAAAAGCAACTTCTTTTGTCATTGATGGAAAAGCGTACATCACTGGTGGTCAATCTGATGAATTATGGATGTATGACCCCGTGGCAGATACTTGGACTCAGAAAAAATCAAGTCCGAAACCATTGGACAATCCAATCAATTTCGTCATTGGAAACAAGGCGTTTATCGGACTCAATATCCATGGGGTTGAAAGAGATAGATTACCTGATTTTTGGAGCTATGATCCATCAAAAGATAGTTGGGAAGAAGTAGCAAGCCCAAGCGAATTTTTAGGAAGTATCGTTGGCAATCCAATTGCATTTGCTATGCGTGGAAGAGGTTACCTTGAATGTAATTTCAACCGTATGTTGCAATACAATCCAATTTCGGATGAATGGAGCAATGCGCCTCCAAATGAAGTTTTTCAATTTGATAGATCGGATGCGATTTCTATTTGTGTTGGTGACTCAGTCGTCGTCGTGGGAGGAATTGATGCGGCTGATAATTATAGAGAAGATGTACAAATTTACTCTGGCCGTAACAATGCTTGGGAAATGAAAAATGATTTTCCTCAAGATCCGTATTTAGGAAATGAATTAGGTCGCACAAGCGGTATTGGCTTTGCACTTAATGGAGAATTTTATGCTGGAATGGGTGAAGCTGAATCTCGGTTAAGTTTTGGAGATATTTACGTTTACAGTCCAAGAAATGATATGTGGATTGCTAACGCAACAATTCCTGCTATTGATTTTGTGAATTATGGAATTCAGCAAGGTGTTGGTTTTTCTATCAATAATGTTGGGTATGTTGGGCTTGGTAGAAGAGCTTGGCGTGCTGGTTCAGAAGATTTTAGTGAAGTTAATAAGTATACTTGGGCGTTTATTGCGGATTAATGAATCAAAATTAAAATAAGCAATCAAAATCAAAACACACTGATAATCAGTTGTTTATGATTTTAAAACTATAGCTTCATTGCTTTAATGTCAGGTTCAGCCCAATTCTTTTTGGCGTTGTCGGATTTCATTAATTCGAGTGAGTAGTAATCATTCCAAAGGTTGCGACGGGTCAATTCATCATTAAAAATGATAGCGTCTAACTGTTTTTGATTCCAATCAATTGGGCCATTTTCAGCTTCCATATATTCCTTTATTGCCCACAACCAAAAACGAGTCATCGTTTCGTGGTAACCATCCTTTCCTATTGATTTTACGTAATTTTCGAGACGGATTTTCATAATTGGATAAGCGCCTTCTCCATATTTTGAAATAAAAAAAAGACCTGCGACGAGATGCGTTCCGTGATCCCATTCATCGGGTGGCAACGTACAATCAGTAAACGCTGCAATCATTTCTTCTGCCTTTTCTATTGGATAAAAAACCTCGTCAGACATGGAGGGAAGTTGAAAGTTTTAGGTTGAAAGTTGGTTGTATGCTCGTTATCTATTTTCTAAGTAGTAATTGACATCTTGTTCTAAAATCTCTATCAACTCAGAATCCATATATTGATAATCGTCTGGAATATCCAAAACTACTAATTCGGTATCCATTTCATTAAAATCAAAATTTTCTAAAATCCTTCTTTCTTGTTTTTGTTCCATCACAAAAACAACCTCAGCCCAATTGAGCATTTTTTGATTCAATCTTATTCTGGCTGAATTTTCTGTACCTGCAGATCTTATTTGATGTTGACCGTTCTTTTTGAAAATGGTTTCGGCAGTTCTGCTTCTCCACTTATTTCGGCTACAGACGAAAAGGATATTCATTTAAAATGAGTAAATGATAAAATTCAAAAATGATTAAAAACAGAACTAACCCAATTTCACCGCCGTACCATAAGCCAAAATCTCAGAAGTGCCTTGCATAATCATCGCGGTAGAAAAACGCACATTGATAATCGCATCTGCTCCAAGTCGTTCGCCATCAGCTTTCATTCTTATAATGGCTTGTTCGCGTGCTTCAGCTAAAAGTTTGGTGTATTCAGAAATTTCACCACCAACGATATTTTTCAAACCTGCAAAAATATCTCGACCTATATTTCGGGCGCGAACAGTACTGCCACGGGCAATACCCAAAACTTGTGTAATTTCTTTCCCAGCAACAAAGTCAGTTGTAACGATTAGCATTTTAGAACTTGTTTAAAATTCCATGATTGAACGAAAGTGAGGAAATTGATGAAAATTGAAACAAGCTCTTAGTCAACTTTATATCCTTTTGGTTTCAACACCCAAGAACTGTTATCAAACTCACGACGTAGTTGTCTTACCATATTAATGATATCATCTTCATCATCGTAGGCAAATGTCACCCCTACCCGATTGATTGGGCCGGCCTCATCAATATAGGCATCGTATCCCTTTTTATAAATTTTCTGAACTAACCGCTTTGCATTCTTTCGTTCACTAAATCCACCTACAATCACGACGCCCTCCTTGGTACCAGGTCTAACAGTTGGCGCATCAGTATCGCCTGCGCCATCTGGCAAGTCATCATCGTCGTCAATCGTTACCCCTTCGTTGGTTTTTTCGATGATTTCGTTTTCGTATTCTTCCTCATATTGAGCACGTTCTTCGTCGTCGATTTCTGGTTTTGTGTTGAGACGTCGATTATCATATTTTGCAATGCGGTCGGCTTCTTCCAATTTTGCAGCATTATCATCGGCCCATATTTTATAAAAAATAAATGCAATCGTAAGTACCGCTAAAACCAAAAGCACAGGAAAAATCTTCGAAATTGCTCCTCCAAAATCAATTCTTTCTCTACCACCAACGGTGTTTGAAGCAGCTGGAATAATCGTTTCTTGAACGGGTTGTTCCGTAACGTTACTCAATTCTGTTTCCGTTATTGGTGGCGGTGGATTGTTGATAGCAGTAGATGCTTGAGGTGGCGTATTGGTCACCGGTACAACAGGTACTGGAGTCGCAACGACAGGCGGCGCAACAGGTTGAACCACTGGTTGTTTCACATCGTTGAACTTCACAGTCGGAAGACCAAACGAATCTTTGTTGTAATTGACTCTATCTGGTAAAAATTGAATCTTTTTTTCAAAATCAATATACATGCGACCTACATCAGGAATGGTCACTATCTCCTTTTGCTGCATTTTCTTCCTCAGATTGCTCATGTAGTCCGCTACGATTTTTCGGACGACCAAGTCTTCCTTTTCGTATTTTTTCTTAATAAAATTTACTAAGACGCCATCATCTACTGTAACGTTTGGATTAAATCCAATATCACGAGATGGAGGTGCTACAGAATTTGCAATATGATCTACCACGGCAGATTTGGGTTTTGTTTCCAATAACCCAACTCCCGGTAATACAATTCTATTTTTTTCAAATAAAACGTCAGAAATACAGTGTGCAACAGAAATTTCAGTCATATCAATGCTCAGTGATTAGTAAATTCTACGGAGGGTTTCCTCCATCATTTGTTCGTTGTATTTTAATGCAAGCGTTTTATGATTTAACATATCCACAATTGTACCTATCAAGCACAATCCGCCCGTCAAAAAATAGATAATCCCTAACCCTACTTGCCCAGTCAACAATCTGTGAATACCAGCAAAGCCAACCAAACCTAATAAGCAAGTCATTAGGATTAACTGAGGTTCTTTACGTTTTGAACGGTAAATTGATGCAAAAAGGGAAAGTTGTTTGTCATCAAATTGAGCAGTCGCCTGTTGAAGATAGGCCAACTCAACATTGTCGATGTCAGGAAATAACCGAATTATTTCATTGTTCATTTCGAATCTTATTTTGTTCTTCGAAAAGGTTTTCTCAAGTAATTTGGTGCAAATTTAAGATTAGAAAGGATATGTAGGCAAGTTTATTGAATTTCTTTGAAATTCATTGTTAAAGGTTAAACATGATTCATCCCAAATTTTTCAATTCTACTAAACAAAAGGACACCTGATTTTCAAATTCGTTGATAATCTGGTTGTTGCGAGATGCGGGTTGCGTGTACGCTCGACTCGCAACCCGCATCTCGTAACAAAACAACCATTCATAAAATACTGATTATCAATAAATTGATCCTTGATAAATAAATTCAGAAAAACTCAAGATCAACTAATTATAGCGCTTCCAAAGTCTGCAATTCGATAATGGTTCCTACCATACAAACACTCGCCATATCCAATCGCTCGACATAACTGATAGCAATTTTTTTTCCTTCTAATGGTAGCACATCAAAATCTGACAAATTGGTGGGTTCTAATTTAGCACCATCTTCCAATTCAATCACCCACATACATCCATCAAGACCAGAGAAATCTCTAAATTCAGCATTAATCAGTTCTTCATCGATAGGAGTTTGCATGTCATTCGAATCTCCACATGCACTCAATAAAATAGCAAAAAACAGGAAAGGATAGAGGACTTT
>CALHBQ010000508.1 GCA_937930815.1 uncultured Saprospiraceae bacterium
GACCAAAACCTCTCGGCTGAAATTTGCTCTCAAGTTTTTTTGAAAGCATTAAAACAACTCAAAAATTATGAGTTTAGAGGTGTTCCATTTTCATCTTGGCTGTTTAGAATTGCTTCCAATGAATTGGGACAGTATTATAGAGTAAGTAACAAAAGGAGAGTTGTGAGTATCGAAGATTCCTACTTTCCCGAAATCGCTGAGGAAGCGAAAATAGAATTTGATGTCTCTGATGATTATGAACTTCTGAAAGAGACCTTGATGAGTACATTGGAAGAACTCAAAGAAAACGACTTGAAAATAATTGAAATGCGATTTTTTGAAAAACGACCTTTTAAGGAAATCGCCCAAATAATGGAAATCACAGAAAGTAATGCGAAAATGAAAACTTATCGCATACTTGAGAGAATGAAGAAAAAGATTAATAAAAAAATATAACCGGTAAGAAGTGACCCTTTGAGATTTTTATAACCATTCAAATGAACTGGAATATGAAGCATAATTACGATTTTAGATTTAATCCGCCCAAAGTATCTGACGAATCCATAGAGCAATTTAAGGATTTTGAAAAGCTAATGGCTGATTTTGAGAAAACTACGGTCTCAACTACAAATACCCAACGCCCTGTTCGAAGAATGTGGTGGTCTGCGGCTGCTTCTGCTGCTGCAATTTGTGGAGCAATGTTCTATTTCTTTTGGAATAATGCAGGTTCAGATTTTGAAACAGTTCAAAAAGAATATTTTGCAAAGCAAGAATTTGTTAATCCTCCTATTAAAGGTTTAGAAGATGAAATTTCAATTACTAAATTGGTAGCTGAAAAAGGTGGAGAATTCAAAAGTAAAACGGGTTCTAAATATAAAGTAGAAGCGAATTCACTCAAAAATAAGGATGGTCAGCCTGTCTCAGGTGAGGTGACGATTAAGTACAGAGAAATGCATGATTATGTAGATTTCTTTGTTTCAGGTATTCCGATGACTTACGACTCAGCAGGTACGACTTACCAATTGGAATCAGCTGGTATGGTTGAAATATATGCAGAGCAGGACGGCGAAAAACTGGAAATCAATCCAGATAAGCCAATAAGAGTTGAGTTGATTTCTGAAATACCGATGAAGGCCAGCCAAGAAATGCCAAAATTCAATATTTATAAATTGGATTTAGAAAATCGAAATTGGAATTACCAAAACGTAGATAATATTCAGATTGTCAATAGAAACTTGCCGGAAAACAAAAATAACAATCAAGCAATTGCTGATTTGGAAAGAGCGGAGATAAAAGAGATTGCTCAATTGGAGCGCTCCATTCCTATGCCAGTGAAACCAATGAAACCAAACCGTGCAAACGGTTCTGATTTTGTTTTCAACTTCAACTTTCAAGGTGATAAAATTCTTTCTTCAGAAACAGTAAGTGCAGAAGAAAGTGCCAAATTGTTTAATAAATACAATATGTGGCAGGTGAAACCTGGAAGCGGCATCAGTTCCAATCAGTTGAAAAAACAATGGGATGATGCTGAGGTAAAACCACTTTCCAATACAGATTTTGATTTGACTTTGATAAAGGGAAATGAGCGATTGAATGTCATCGTAAACCCAGTAATGACGGGTGAGGAATTAGAAAAATCAATGGCCAACTATAATGGATTGATGGCTGACTTTAATGATAAATTAGGCACACGCAATAGCGCTTTAGAATCTCAGATTGCTTCTATCGAAAGCAAATATGCGAAGATGAAAGCAGCGCAATTGAATAAAAAAGATAATCAAAATGACGACGAGTACTACGCAGCTACAGTTGTCAATAGATTTGCAGTAACTGACTTTGGAGTTTGGAATTGCGACCGTCCATATTTGCCGGAAGGTGATAAAGTACAAAGTGCATTTGTTGATGATTCTAATAATACTTTTGATAATCACACTGCCTTTTTGGTTGACAAAACCAAAAACACCATTGTGAAATATTATGCGACAGAAGGTACAAAAGTAAACTTCAACGAGAAGACAGACAATCTACTTTGGATTGTTACGGATGAAGAACGCTTAGCGGTTTTCAGACCTGAAGACTTTGCTAAATTGGAGAATGATGCTTTAGACTTGACTTTCGTTATGAATGTCGATGACAGGCAACCTTCATCAGAAGCGGAACTAAGAGAAATTTTACATTTCTAAGATATAAATTACTAACCTATTTTGAATCCCGGATTTCCTGATTGGAAATTCGGGATTCTTTTTTTTCGTTTGGTCGAACCCCGATTCGACGTAAAAATAGAAGTGTCGGACACCTTTAAGATGTCCGACACTTAGTATACAATAAATCGAATTTTGTTCGAAGGTACGTTACTCCAATTCGTACTCTTTTATCTTTCTGTAAAGCGTTCTTTCTGAAATGCCTAAATCCTCAGCCGCTTCTTTTCTTCTTCCTTTATGCTTTTTGAGAGCCTTTCCAATCATCTCTTTTTCCATCGCTTCTAAAGATAGATTTTCCTCGACAGTTTCAGTAGGTTGATAGCTTGTATTTGGTGAGTTTATTATAATTGGTTTAGCACCTCTTGTTTCGCTATCTATTTGATAATCAGTTGGTTGGAAGTCATTGGCAGGAAGTGTAGAAGGGTAGTAGGGCTGTACTTTTTCACCCTGTGGCATTTCCAAATCATTGGTTTGTGCCAAGCCATAAACTAAATTTTTTAAGTCCTTCAAATCCGCTTTCATTTCAAAAAGGAATTTGTAAAGAATATCTCTTTCGCCCATGGTAGAACCATCTGAGGAACCGTTTCCATTATTAGGAATCATAGGGAGATTTCGTTGCAACAATTGAGGGAACATTTCAATCAAATCCTCAGGTGAAATCATTTTTTCATCTGACATCACAGAAAGTTGCTCAGCAATATTCCTTAACTCTCGAATGTTTCCTGGCCAACTATAAGATTGAAGCAATGCATAAGATTCCTGATCTAATTGAACAGAAGTCGTTCGATATTTCGACGAAAAGTTAACCAAGAATTTTCTGAACAACAATGGAATATCTCCTGCTCTTTCTTTTAAAGAAGGAATTCGAATCGGAACAGTATTCAATCTGTAGTAAAGGTCTTCGCGAAATTTTCCCTTTCTAACTTTATCTAATAAATCTACATTGGTCGCTGCGACCACACGCACATCTGTTTTTTGAACTTTGGAAGAACCAACTTTGATAAACTCCCCTGATTCCAAAACTCTCAATAAGAACGCCTGCGTATCAAGTGGCATATCTCCAATCTCATCCAAAAATATCGTTCCACCATTCACAGAATCGAAATATCCTTTACGGTCGGTTGATGCGCCTGTAAAAGATCCTTTTTCGTGACCAAATAACTCTGAGTTAATGGTTCCAGATGGAATTGCTCCGGTATTTACTGCAATGAAATTGTTATGCTTCCGATTACTAAGGTCATGGATGATTTTTGAAAAGACCTCTTTTCCTACTCCTGATTGACCTGTTATTAAAACAGTCAAATCTGTAGGAGCGACCCTTACTGCGGTACTCAATGCTCTATCCAAAAGCTCTGAAGAGCCGATGATGGAGAAGCGTTGTTTTATGGTTTGTAGATTACTCATTTTGTGTTTTCTCAAGTATTTGATTGGCTTTTCTTTTTAAATTAAAATTCCAAGAAATGCCTAAATTCCAAAA
>CALHBQ010000509.1 GCA_937930815.1 uncultured Saprospiraceae bacterium
TGTATGCAATCAATCACTTATTTTTCAGCTACTTTTCGTTAAAAAATAGAACCATAGCTAAGGCTATGCTTAGATTTTTTGCCTCAATTAGCAGAAAAATAAGCACTTGTTGCTCTACAACCTATTTCAGAATAAACTCTATTATTGATAACACAAAGTTCAATCAATTTAGAATTGCACCACTTGATCTATATCAAGAAAACAAAATGAAGGCTCCTGAATCTAATTTTTCAATATTCAAGAGATTATTAATCCCTGATTTTTGAGTGGAAGTTTTGTTGCGAGTTGCGAGTTGCGTGGTCGCGTGACTCGCAACCCGTAACTCGCAACAATTTAATTTTCTTAAGGATCAATTAACTTGAAAAATTAGGGATGATTTATAATATCTTTTTCTTGCGTATTCTACTAAATGTTTCGGGCGTCATACCGAGCATAGAAGCGATATGTTGCTGTGGTACCTGATTAAATAATTCACTGTTTTGTTCAAATAGCATATTGTAACGCTCCTCTGCACTCATCGATAAATGGCTGAAAATTCTATTTTCCATGGCGACAAAACACTTTGAAATAAAGAGTTTTTCGAGTGAAACCCAATTTGGAATTAATTCGCCAATTCTTTGATAGTCATGATGAGAAATAGCGTAGAGCTCGCAATCCGTCAAAGCTTGAATATTCCATCTCGAAGGTGTTTCAAAAATCAAACTTGATAATTCAGTAACAAAAGTACCAGTCGTACAAATCCATTGGGTGACCTCTTTTTCATCGTTTGGATCATAGCCATACATTCTTAAAAATCCATTCTGAACAAAACTAAGACCTTTGCTTTTGCCTCCTAATTTCATGAAATAGTCGCCTTTCTTTATCTGAGTTGGTTTGAAAAGTTCAGCGATTTTTGAAACGTCTTTGTTCTCAACATCAAAATAAGATTTTACGTAAAGTTCGATTTCTGTCATAAGTATGTGTTAGGGGAGTGCTTTTTGTTGTTCAAAAATAATACTTCTTTGCGGATTTTTCTTGTACATATTCTTAGGAATAATTTCACCGTTCGCAGTTGAGCGAGAGGTGTTATTATTTGGATTTAGAATACATTTGACTTGGTACTCAATCATTTTTTCAAAAGGAATAAGAAAATCCTTCGTCTCGCATTGCTCTACGTCACCTGCCTTAAGTAAATTTAAAACAGTATAGACAGACTCAATAGTACTAAGACAAAGCGGTGCAGGTTGCTGCTTGATAATAAATTTTGATTTTAGTTTATTATCAAAACTCACTCTTTTTAGTTTTTGCAAGTTCTTACTTAGTTTGAGCATTTTACGGGCGCAAGGCCATGTACCATCGAGAATGAAGATGTGCGGATTATCACCCATAAATGAAATTACTTCTGAACTTTTCCTTATCGATAAGTTGAAATTTTCTTTTCCTGGATAAAGTAAAAATGAGGTGCTTTTTTCATTATTCAGTATTTCATTTACACGTGCATTGTTGGTGAAGTCGATACCAACTATTATTTCTGAATTTTCAAGTTGAAGCTTCGTCATATGTCCCGTTCCGTTTCTTTCTTTTTTGTACTCCTTCGGGTGCATAAGAATAATAAAACGAGTTTTAGTCTGGATAGGATTAGTGTATTTACAAATACAGGAGATTGAAGGCCTCATGCATTTGTAACATTTGATTCTTGTATTTTTTGTTTTTTCTTGCAATGTGAATCTCTCTTTATCTTTTCTAATTGGCTATAACGTATCGGTGATATCTGGCGGATTTGGCGATAGCCAATCTGACATGATCATCACATGTTAGTGGCAGCATTTCCTAATTATATAATTTGAATCTCTGCCATTATAAAATTCGTGGTCAATGACTTTTTTAATAAGGTTCTCACAGTTATCACCCTTCTTTAAATTGTACGGGTAATTTTCTTCATTAAAGTCTTTCTCCAATTTGTTTTGAAAATTTAATCCTTTAGATTCCAAAAGATTAAACAACTGTTCGAAATTTGTTTCTTTTGTGTAAGTCAAATAATTTATTATGAGCATATGGGATAAAGCAAGTCCATTGTCATAGGTTTTATTAAGGTCTATTTTTTCAGTATTTAGTATTGATTCGATTATGCTATATGTTTCTTCTTGTCTACCTGCAGTGTAGTCAAATACCAATCGCGAAATATAATCTGTTTTGTGATTTTTGTTTACTTCTATATTCCCTCCATACTCTTTGTAGAGTTTATACAGTTTAAAATTCGTAGTGTTATAAGTTAACGGAGTCCAATCCGCATCATCTTTTTCATTTGGATTTGCTCCATTTTCTAATAATACTTTGAAAACCTTCAGTTTTGAATTGTCAATTCTAAAGAGAATGTTTCTGTTGTCGAATTGTTTAAAAGTTAAGACATCTGGTTTATTTTTAATGAGTTGTTCGATTTCTTCAGTTGAATTCGATCGAGAAATCAGTTGAATTGACTCTTTAGTATCTTGACTGAACATGATAAGTGTTTGAAACATGATTATTAAGAGTAAAGACGCTTTCATTTCATTTTTTTTTTGTTGCCACTAACGGTCTGGCTAAATGGCGTAGCGGCGCATAGCCGCTATGAACATTTTAGCCTTTGTGTGTGCCTCGAATGTACACCGATTTTGGAAAAGTTCAAAATCATACTACTAATTGAGTTTAGTATTACTCTTGGGAGATGAAAGTTCTCCTCGCGCGGAGTGAGTGAAGCGCGTAGCAAGTCGCAAGGGCGTCCT
>CALHBQ010000510.1 GCA_937930815.1 uncultured Saprospiraceae bacterium
GAACGCGTAGCCATCAAACGCGAAAATGATGAAAAGAAATTAAACTTAATCTCTGAGCAAATTGCCAATACTCGAGAGAAACTCGACACCGTAAAAGCAGGTTGGAAAAACGAAAAAGATATTGTGGATACCATCCAAAATATCAAGAAAAAAATGGAGGAGTTGGAAATCGAAGCTGCTCGTGCAGAACGCGAAAGTGATTTCGAAACCGTTGCTAAAATTCGGCACGGAGAACTCGGTGCACAGCAAACAATGCTCCGAGTAGCGGAGGAAAAATTAGCCAATATTTCTGATGAAAAACGCTACACCAAAGAACAAGTAACTGCGGAAGACATTGCCGAAACTGTTGCACGTTGGACTGGTATTCCAGTCGCGAAAATGAAGCAGAGCGAGAAGGAGAAATTGCTCAAACTCGAAGAAGAAATCGGCCAACGATTGATTGGTCAGCACGAAGCAGTTGTTGCCGTTGCCGATGCGGTTCGTCGAAGTCGTGCTGGTCTTCAAGATAGTAAACGACCGATTGGTTCTTTCATCTTTTTGGGGCCAACCGGAGTTGGAAAAACAGAACTGGCAAAAGCACTTGCAGAAGTACTTTTCGACGACGAGCAAGCCATCACGCGTATTGACATGAGTGAATACATGGAGCAGCACACCGTCTCTCGATTGGTGGGTGCGCCTCCTGGATATGTGGGTTATGAAGAAGGTGGTCAGTTGACAGAAGCAGTTCGCCGTAAGCCTTATTCAATTGTCTTGTTGGATGAGATAGAAAAAGCACATACGGACGTTTTCAACATCTTGCTTCAAGTGCTCGACGATGGTCGTTTGACCGATAACAAAGGTCGAACTGCTGATTTCAAAAACACCATTATCATCATGACTTCTAATATGGGAGCGCAGACGATTTTGGAAAATTTTGAAGACCTCGATGCCGTGGGTGACGAACATAGAGCAGACATTATCGAAACCACCAAAGTGGAAGTTTTCGAAAAATTGAAAGAACATTTGCGCCCTGAATTTTTAAATAGAATTGATGAGCGCATTATGTTTTTGCCGCTTACGCGAAATGAAATTCGTCAGATTTTAGACTTACAATTACGTGGTGTGGAGAAGATGTTGGGTAAACAAGGCATGATCATTAAGTTGAGCGACAAGTCAAAAGATTACCTCGCTGACCTTGGTTACGATCCGCAATATGGCGCTCGTCCGCTTAAAAGAGTCATTCAAAAAGAATTGGTTAATGAGCTATCAAAGCAAGTGCTTTCTGGTGAATATGGCGCAGGTGACACCATCTATATTGGTTGCGATTCCAAAGGTTTAATTTTTAGTAAAAAGCCGATTTCAAAAGAGGCTGCGGCTGAAAAAAAAACTCCTGAAACGAAAGTTACCAAAAGAGTAGCCGAAGTTGATAAGTTGAAAAAGGCCACCAAAGATGTGAAAGATGCCTTGAAAGATTTGGATGTGGATCCGCCTTCGGCGAATTAATGATTAAACGCAGTGGCATGGGGACGCAGAGACAAAAAGTGTCGGACAACTTGGAGTTGTGCGACACTTTGCTTTTTTAATAAAAATATAATCAATCGCTAAAACTGGTTCCCCAAGTCAACCCAATAATTCCTAACCTGGCTACCATAAAAGTAACCAATCCAAATAAGGTTGGTAAGAATGAAATTTTCAAGCCACAAGCAAGAATGGCCATAGAGACATCGCCACTCGCCTCAATAGTATCAAACGCAGATATCAACCCAAGAATCTGCCCCGTAACGCCCCAAGCAACCGTAAACAATCCAATAGATGCGATCAATGAAATTGACTTTTTTCGATCCGCCTTACTGATAAAAGTTCTTACAATAAGTACAATAATTGATATCAGTAAAAACAAAATTGGATACATGAATACAGGTCCTCCATCCGAAAGTAAACTTAATAAAATCATGGTGCTTTATTTTTGATAAGTAATTCAATAGCTCAAAATTATATCACAATATCCATAGAATCTTCGTTTTGCGATGAATGTTACAACTGACGCTTCTTTAAACTATTTTAGCTCCTTGATTAACAACTTGTTAAATCCCTTCAAAAAGCTGCATTTGGTCTCAAAAAAAGGATAAAATCGTCAAAAAGATACATCTTGCACTCATGTATCCAACCAATATACATAGCGCCAAATTCATTCCTATCCACATATTTTTTTGGATTGGTGTTTGGTTTTTCTTTGTATATTTTTTCAGCTACAACTCCGATAATACCAATTACATCACTTGGTTTTCAAGTTTTTTATTGCCAGTGACAATGGTGGTTACTTATTTCGTAAACTACTATTTGATACCTCGTTTTTTACTGTTGAAACAGTACAAAACCTTCGTTCTTTACTCGATTTATACTTTTATTTTTTCGACCTATTTAATTCTTTTAACCATAACCTTCTGCTTCATTTTTTTATCGGAATTGAAAATCAATGATATGCCCCCGATGAGTAGAAATTATGCGTTCATCCTCATCTTGGTTTACCTCATAGTAATTGCCGTAAGTTTTGTAAACCTACTAAGTCATAACTTCAAAACCATTTCAAAAAATAAGGATTTGGAGAATATGATTTTAGAAACGCAGGTTCAAATCAAAGATCAGGAATTACAATATTTGAAAAAACAAATACACCCACACTTCCTTTTCAACACTCTGAATACCATCTATGGATTTGCGCTCAACCAATCAAAACAAACACCTGAAATCATTCTTAAACTTTCCAATCTGTTGGATTATATTTTGTACCAAGTAAACAAACCCAAAGTAGCGCTTCATGAAGAAATCGAACATATTCGAGAATATATTGAATTAGAAAAAATTAGATTTCGAGAAGTTTTAGAAGTTGATTTTGAGTTGAAAAATGTACCGAATGACTATCAAATAGCCCCAATGATTTTTCTTCCTTTTATTGAAAATGCATTTAAGCACGGCAACATTATTGATGGGGTTTTAAAAATAAAAATCAGCTTCCGAGTAGAAGACAATACCCTTCTTTTCAAAATAAAGAACACTACCATCAATGATAAAACGGAATCAGAAAACAAAGGAATCGGATTACAGAATCTCCAAAAGCGATTGGATTTACTTTATAAAAACAAATACGATTTAGTGATTGACAATAAAGAAAACTGGTTTTCGATTCAATTAAAAATAGACCTTTAAAATGACAAAAAAATTAAGATGTCTAATCGTTGACGATGAACAAACGGCCCGCGAAATATTGGAAAACCATCTTCAAAACATCAACATCATCGAGATCGTTGGGAGCTGTAAAAATGCATACGAAACCTTGGAGGTTTTAAAAACAGAATCTATTGATTTGATTTTCTTGGATATCAATATGCCTGAGATTTCTGGCTTGTCGTTGATAAAGTTAATTGACAAAAAAACCAAAATAATTTTCACCACCGCTTACCGCGAATATGCAATTGATGGCTTCGATTTGCAAGCAGTAGATTACTTACTCAAACCCATTTCTCCCGAAAGATTAATACAAGGAATTAATAAATTTTTGAACGAACGAATCCCTGTTACCGACAATAAAAATGAACAACTAACAAGCGAAAAAAACGATTTTATTTTTGTCCGTTCAGAACGAAAAATGGTAAGAATCAACTTCTCTGAAATTCAATACATCGAAAGTTTTTCCGATTATTTAAAAATTCATTTAACTGATAAAACGATTATCACACGCGAAACCATTTCGGCTATCGAGGCAAAACTTCCTGCAAAAGAATTTTTAAGAACACACCGCTCCTTCGTCGTTCCATTTTCAAAAATAAACTCTTTCACCAACGAATTTCTTGAAGTCAACCAACGTATGATTCCAATTAGCAGGAGCTATAAAAAAGCAGTTTTGAGTAGGTTAGAAAAAAATACCGGACACTAATTTACGCTGAATTTCTCCGCGCCTTTTCGCCTCT